>JBPCXZ010000257.1:0-6284 GCA_051008055.1 Woeseiaceae bacterium | reverse complement strand
CTTCTGAACACGGAAATGCTCCTTTTATTCAAGAACTAACATCAGCCGAGCCATTAGGCCGCTGCTGTCTCCACTGAGACCATTAGTTTGATTGTTTATAAATCGGTAGTTCAAGTTTACGTTAAACACGGGCGTCAGCCACCAGTTTACGCCGAAAGACAGGATGTCCAGACGGCCACCGTCAATACCTCGATCCTTAAGGTCCAGGCTTGACCAGCGGGTGCTGATCTCCCAGGCGCCCCAGCCGCCCTGTTCTACAGTTTTGGCAACTGGTACCAGCCGAAAAATGCCGCTTTTTCGATTGTAGTCGCGCATTTCGCCGCTAACAATCCATGAGCCGGTTACGTGGTAGCCACTAAAGTCGAGGTTGCCGTAGGTTGGTGAATCAACGCTGCTGGAAACGTACTCGCTGTGTAACCAATAAGGCCCCTTGCGCCAGCTGGCTTCCAGGTTAACGGTATCGATGCTGTCCGTATCGATGCTGCCAGAAGGCGTAGAAAACCCGGTATCTGCAAAGACCGGTGACTGATTAAACTCTGGTGTCGAAGAGTAACGCACGCCGAGCTTGCCATTTGAATGCCGGTAGCCCAGGCCGAGATGCACGATATTGCTTTCGTCTTCGGACACAAGTGGTAGCCAGGTCGCTCGTCCGACAAACGCTGTGGGTGTGTCGCTCATCGACTCACCCGAATCAATGAAATTATTGAATAAACCTGCCGCCCAAGTCGCTCGTCCACCCGGCACGCTGCCGTTGAGAACTATTCCTAAGTTCCGAGACGGCATGAACGCGTCGGAGACTGTTGTGCGTTCCTGCATTGGCAGGTTGACCATCGACATGATGCGTTCCATCGAGATCGGTTCTTTCTGCTTACCGACGCTGAGCGTCATATTGTCAGAGACAGGTATATCCAGTCGGTAATCGAACCAGGCAAAATCATCAAGATTATTGGTTTCGAAACCTTGGTCAAAAGCATTGGTGGCGCCAAAGATCGTGTACACCCACGGCCTCTTGAAATAGTTCAGGGCCCCAACGGCACCGAATCGTAAGCCACGGATTTCGCCACCTTCAAATTCGGAGAGTTCTCCGACCTGTAGCTCGCTGGCAGCATCTTGTGACGGCCAATGCATGCGATCGAGCACTACGGCTGCGAGGAAAATGCCGGTCGTATTCTTCGTGGCCCACTGGTTCCACTTGCTAGGGTCACCGTAGTTAGATGGCAGCGCCATTGGCGGTGGTGTATAAGCCAGCCAGCCACGGCCCGCTTCATCCTCCGACTCTGAAATAGCTTCAAAATCCTCGAACAGATTATTGCGGACGAGCTCGCCATCGTTGACGGCGAACACAATATGCTCGTCGGTATCCATCAAGACATCGAAGTCAACACCGGGGTTGCCGTCCAGAATGATGAATTTCGGCGGTGCGCCTATGACCGTTTCCCCCAACAAATAGCCGTTGGCTGCATTGACGGGTACAACGCCATCAGGGGCAGGAATTTCATCTTCAGAAACCAGTTCGAGAATATTGTCGCGGATTAGAATGTTAACGACGACCGTAGCGCCGGCTTCGCCCGGCACGATCAGATTCACCTGGCGGATTAGGACATTCTGCGGATCAACAACCTGTGCCATCGCCGAGCTGCAGAGCAGCGTAGCTAGAACAACAAAGAATTTGACTCTGGCAATCATTGGATCACTTAATTCGCAACGGCTTTGCGACGCGCAGCTGTAAACGCGTCGAAAATATACACAGTGCCTACAGCATAAATCGTTGTGCCGCCAAACATAAGAAGCCGCTGCCAGAATTTCATGCCAGCCGGACCGCCTCCGGCACCGTCCATTACGGCCGGTGCCAGAATGACTATCATCGTCAGGTATGCGTACGACCAGGTCGCGGCGTGCGGGTGCATGCCTTTGCCTTTAAAGATCTTCGGCCCCATCAGTAATCCGGCGATCAAGATGATCATTGCGTATATTGTCAGCGATGGCGTAATGCGCAGGATTTGCCAGCCGATAATTGCACCGATGCCGCCTATAACCGTCGACATAATCAGAGAATAGCCGGCCTTGCGCGCATCGTTATTGGTTGCCTGCTGGCCCATTGCCGCAGTTTTGATCATAACTGGAACGTAGGCTGTGCTCGCACTGGAAAACAGGAACAACAACGCGACCGGTAATACGATCAGCAACGACCGAAACGCACTCCAGCGCGCTTCTGACAGGTCTGGTTTGGGTGGCGCGGGCGGCTTCGCCGCGGGTGCCGCATCAACGGCAACCGCATTGGAATCAGGCATCAAAGCGTGTGCCACCCACACAAACAGGACCCCGACAGCCGCACCGAACGAAACACCGTTGACGATTGCGAGAACCGCATCGAGATTGACCGTGCCGATCGCGGTGCTCACGGCAATACCGACAGTCGCAAATGTACCAAGTGCGGCGGAGCCGCCCTTGGCCGTGAAATAGAAACTCCAATACAAAGCGACGATCAGCAATATCACACCAACCATCGGCTGATTGAGAAGCGTCGGTAGCAGCAGCAGGCCGCCATACAGTGCAACCATCAGAACGACTATCAATCCAATACCGGCTTTGAGCTTCGGGGCGGGGAACGGCAAGGCGAGCACGAACATTGTGATCACCGGCGCGATAAACGACATTGGCCAGCCAACTGCCTGCGAAAACCACAGCGATACCGCGGTGCCGAGGGCGAGTCTCAGGATTCGAACGGTGGCGATATCCATCAGGTGTTTGAGCTGCTAATAGGCGTAAGTCAGTATGCTGACAACACGCATCTTGATTTTGCCAAGCAATGTCATGATCCAGCCGGAATCAGCGTAGACGATGACGGACGCTTGTGCCCCAACACGCATATTGAGTCGATCCTCCATGTTATCGACTTCGAAATCGATGAGTACGGAGAAGCGTTGCGCATCGCGCAGCCATTGCCGGTCGTTCTCGATAGTGGGCAGGCTACCGAGCGGCGCAGAATCGACACTGACGCCAAAACCAGTGGTACGGACCTTGCCCTGGAACACTTGGCCGGGCAAAGCATCGAACACGATTTCGACAGCATCGCCTGATTTCAGGTTACCCAGGTTGTTCTCTGTGAAATCGGCCTGGACCCAGACGTCGTAGGTGCCAAGAAAAGTCATCTGTGGTGCGCCGGCCTGGGCGAAATTGCCGCGGTCAACGCGCACATCGGTCACGATGCCACCTTCGGGTGCAACGACGAGCGTGCGACTCAAGTCAAGTTGCGCTTGTTCAAGTGCCGCCTGCGCCTGTTGCACCTGGGTGTTCTGGTCGCCGACCTGGCCCAACGCTTCCTGCGCCTTGCGCAGACTGGCTTGTGCGGCGGCGAGATTACCTTTCGCGGCCGCATAGGAGTTTTCTGCTATTTCAATGCGTCGGTCGGAGATTGCACCGGCATCCTCCTCCTTGATCCGTCGCAAACGGACTGCGTCCTGCTCGGCACTTCGTAAGCCGGCTCGCGCCGAGTCAACCTTTGCTTCAGCGGCTGCAACATCCGCGGTTCCGGCACGTGTTCCCTGCCGTGCGGTTTCGAGGCTAGCCTCTGCGGTTTGAACAGCCAGCTGGTAGCGCTGCCGTTCAATCTGGAACAAGGGTTCACCCTGTTTCACGATCTGATTGCTGTTGACCATGACGTCGACAACCGTACCGGATACTTCACCGGCAATTGGCACTACCAGCGCATTCACGCGCGCTTGCGATGTGTATGGCGTAACCCGGTCAGCGACCAGGTAAAAAATCATCAAAACAACACAGGCCCCCAGGGCGATTAGAGTCCACTTTCGAACCGGGTCCATGTCGGGTGCTTTGTCATCTGTCATTGTTGCCAACCTCCGCCGAGGCTCCGATAGAGTTGAATTACACTGCGCACTACCTCACCACGATTCGCCGCAAAGCGCTGTTGTTGTGTGAATAGTGCCTGCTGCGCGTCGAGTACTCGCTGGTAGTCGGCGAAGCCCTCCTGGTAGCGCAGAAAAGCGAGATCTGCAGAGCGTTCAGCGACACCGACACTCTCAGACAGGATTACATCTTTGGCCTGAGTGCTGGCGAGCCTGGACATTGCATCTTCAACCTCGCGAGCGCCCTGAATGACCGTTTCCTGGTAGGCGATCAGCGACTGTTGCAACCGGGCGTCCTGCACCTCGATATTGTTTTTGATCCGACCGTAGTTCAGGAACGGCCAGACGAAGTTGGCACCAACGGAAAACGCACTTCCTTCAGTCGACAGGAAGTTGTCGATCAAATTATTGCCGCTGTCCAGTGTTCTTGACGACGCGCCGAGAAACCCTGTGAGGCTGAAGCTCGGGTAGAGATCAGCTGTTGCGACGCCAACAACCGCATTCTGCGAGATCGCCTGTAATTCGGCCTGTCGCACATCCGGGCGCTGCCGCAGCATGTCAGCCGGAAGGCCTACTGCAATTGTTGGCGGTACCGTTGGCTGTGAGCCCTTGGCATCAAAGGTCTGCTCCAGCTTTGAAGGCGCGATGCCCAGCAAGACGCTGAGCGCATTCTTCGCCTGCTTCAACGTCGCTTCCAGCTCCGGAATCGTAGCCTTGGTGCCGAGTAACAGCGTGCGCGCCTGCAGCGCGTCGAGCTCGGAGCTTGCACCGTTGCGAAACAGCACATCGACGATCTCATAGCTTCGTTCCTGCAGCTTCAGGCTGTCGTTAGCAAGGCGCAGTTGTGCTTCCGTCGCGCGAATAACGATATAGGCATCTGCTACGGTCGCCGTGACCAGCACCATGACGTCGTCATAACTTGCGACCGTTGCCAGAAAATTCGCATCGGCCGCCTCGACGCCATGACTGAAGCGACCCCAGAAATCGATTTCCCACGACAGTCCGGCGCCTAGATCGTATTGCTCCACGGTCAGGTCGCCGTTATCGGTATAAGACGCGCCGCCACTGATCACCTGTCCCTGCGGGAAGCGATTGCCCCTCGCTATGCCGAGTTGCGCTTCAGCTTCAAGTACTCGCAGACCGGCAATCTTGATGCTGTTGTTCTGCAGTATTGCGGTGTTGATCAGGTCGTTCAGAATTGGGTCGTCGAGCGTCTCCCACCACCGCAATAATTCGGCAGGTGAGGTTTCAAACTGTTCGAGTTCGGCATCCAGCCATTCGGGATTAACCGCTACCTCCGGGCGCTCGTACTCAGGACCGACGGCCGAGCAGCCGGTCAGCAGTACGAGCGGAACCAGGTGACGCCAACGCATATTGCTCTCGCGCAATCCGAGCCTAAGCTTCGGCGGCGTCCTCGTCTGGCGACATCCACGCAACCAGCAGCTCGTAACTCAATGCAAGTATCACAGCACCCAGGAACAGGCCAATGATACCCATCGTCATCGCCCCGCCGATAGCACCGAGCAGAATGACGAGCATCGGTGTATCGACCCCGCGGCCGAGCAGCATCGGCTTGAGAACCATGTCGGCCAGGCTGACGATGAGCATATACACCGCAAATATCGTCGCGGGCAAAGGTTCTGCGACCGAGAACACCCAGACTGCGATCGGTGCCAGGACCAGCCAGGGTGGCAGTTGCACGATAGCGACGATCAGTACGGCAACAGCCCATATTCCAGCAGCCGGCACGCCCATGACCAGCAGGCCAACAAGAGCTGCCGCAGCCTGAATGATGGCAATACCAAGAACGCCCTTGACGATACTGCGTATCGTCAAGATTGACAGTTCTGTTAGCTTCTCACCGGTATCGTCACCTACCAGACTGCCGGCGATGTGGGTGGCGGCCCGCCGACCGGAAGTCGCACTTAGCAGCAGCGCACCGGCGATAACTATCGATAACACAAACTGCAAAGCACCGAGAATCATGCCGCCGGCCATTCCTGCTGCACTTTTCGCAACGGTTTCCAGCTGCGGGGCGTAGGTGTTCATGGTCTTCTCAATATTTTCGGCCGCGCTGTTCCAGAACTCGTAAATTGGCTTGCCGACAATTGGCCAGTCGGCAACGTGGTCACCGGGTGGCTGAATCTCGACAGTGCCCGCCTCGATGTTACTGGAGGCGTTCTGCAGTGCGTGAATAGACGACTCGGCGGTGAGCCAGACTGGTGTGATGACGATCGCAAGACCGATAAGGACAAGAATCGTCGCCGACGTTTTCTCACGCCCGCCAAGTTTGGCGGCAAGCGATGTGTGGGTCGGGTATAGGCCGACACCGATTACGACCGCCCAGATGACGATAGATACAAATGGTTTGACTATGCTGTAACACAGCATGAGTAATAAAAGTAATGCGCCAATCTG
>JBPCXZ010000256.1:0-15955 GCA_051008055.1 Woeseiaceae bacterium | reverse complement strand
GTGATGCGCAGCTCAGTGAAGTGGCGGCGTCACTCAAAGAGCGACTTGGTCGCGACATACGAATTACGACAGAAATAGACGAGACGCTCATCGGCGGTGCAGTTATACGCGCCGGTGATGTCGTTATTGATGGGTCGCTGCGTGCAAGGCTTGAAGGCCTGGCAAATAGTCTGACCAAGTAGCACTGATCAAATAAAGAGGAAAATGTAATGGCACTCAAAGCTTCTGAAATCAGCACGCTGATTAAAGAGCGCATCGAGAACTTCGAGGCATCCACGGAAGCGCGGGATGTTGGTACCGTAATCGCGGTTACCGACGGCATCGTGCGCATCCACGGCCTGGCCGACGCACGCTATGGCGAAATGCTGGAGTTCCCGCAGAACACCTTTGGAATGGCGCTGAACCTCGAGCAGGATTCGGTCGGTGCGGTTGTTCTTGGCGACTACAAACATATTTCAGAGGGCGATACCGTCAAGACGACGGGCCGTATTCTCGAGGTGCCGATCGGTGATGCACTGCTGGGCCGCGTGGTCGACTCACTTGGAAACCCGATTGACGGCAAGGGTCCGATCGATACCGATTTGTCCTCGCCGATCGAAAAGGTTGCGCCGGGCGTTATTCAGCGTCAGTCGGTCAGTCAACCGGTGCAAACGGGACTGAAATCAATTGACTCGATGGTGCCGATTGGCCGCGGTCAGCGCGAACTGATCATCGGGGACCGCCAGACCGGCAAGACGGCCGTAGCCGTTGACACGATTATCAACCAACGCGGCACGGGCATTAAGTGCATCTACGTTGCGATTGGGCAGAAAGCGTCTTCAATTGCCGGCGTCGTGCGCAAGCTTGAAGAAGAGGGCGCGATGGGTCATACGATCGTCGTCGCTGCTGCCGCCGCCGATAGTCCGGCGATGCAATACATTGCGCCGTACGCCGGTACAACAATGGGAGAGTACTTTCTCGACAAGGGCGAAGATGCACTAATCATTTTTGATGATCTTACGAAGCAGGCGTGGGCATACCGCCAGGTCTCGCTGTTGCTGCGTCGTCCGCCGGGCCGTGAGGCGTATCCGGGAGACGTTTTCTACCTGCACTCCCGTTTGCTTGAGCGTGCATCACGCGTAAACGCCGAGTACATCGAAGACCTGACAGATGGCAAGGTCAAGGGAAAGACCGGATCACTCACAGCACTGCCGATCATTGAGACGCAGGGTGGTGACGTATCCGCTTTCGTACCGACCAACGTAATTTCTATTACCGATGGCCAGATCTTCCTTGAGTCCGATCTCTTCAACGCAGGTATTCGCCCGGCGATCAACGCGGGTCTTTCAGTATCTCGTGTAGGTGGCTCGGCACAGACGAAGATTATTAAGAAGCTCGGTGGTGGTGTGCGACTCGCACTCGCTCAGTATCGTGAGCTGGCGGCATTCGCACAGTTTGCGTCGGATCTTGATGCGGCAACGCGTGCACAGCTGGAACGTGGTGAGCGCGCGACCGAACTGATGAAACAGAAACAGTACTCGCCATTGTCAGTTGCTGAAATGGGCCTGTCGCTGTTCGCGGTTAACGAGGGCTTCATTGACCCGGTTCCGGCTAACAAGGTCGTTGACTACGAAGAAGCACTGCATGACTTCGCGCGATCGAATCATCAAGGCATCCTCGATGCGATCAACGCCACCGGCGACTACAATGACGACGTTGCCGCCGACCTGAAGAAGATATGCGAAGAATTCGCTGAGAAAGGCGCGTACTAGGAAATGGCAGGCGAGAAGGAAATACGCTCGAAGATCGCTTCTGTAAAAAACATGCAGAAGATCACCAGTGCGATGGAAAAAGTCGCGGCGAGCAAGATCCGCAAAGCCCAACTGCAGATGGAGGCCTCGCGTCCCTATGCAGATCGTATTCGTCGTGTGGTTAGCCATCTGGCGCACGCGAATCCGGACACCAAGCACCCCTTCCTGATCGAGCGCGAGACCAAGCGCATTGGTTATATCGTCATATCAACTGATCGCGGACTTTGCGGTGGCCTTAATGCCAACTTGTTTAAGAAAGTGATTGGCGAGATTTCCGAGGCGCAAAGTAACAATGTCGAAGTCGACCTCGCGCTCGTTGGTGCAAAAGCAGTCGCGTTTTTCCGTCGCATGGGCGGCAGCGTTGTTGGTACTGCAACCCACCTTGGTGACAAACCCAGCGTCAACGACCTGATCGGTTCAATCAAGATCATGCTCGACTCGTACAGCGAAGGAAAAATCGATCGTCTGTACGTCGTGCATAACGAATTCGTGAACTCAATGACGCAAACGCCAAGGGTTGTACAGCTGTTGCCTACTCGCGGTATTGGAACTGACGACGAAGAGCTGCAGAAGCACTTTGATTATATTTACGAGCCCGATGCCGGCGAGTTGCTTGATGACGTTTTGATGCGTTACATCGAGTCGCAGGTTTATCGTGGCGCGGTTGAAAACTTCGCCTGCGAGATGGCGGCGAAGATGGTAGCGATGAAGTCAGCGACAGATAATGCGGGCGACATCATTGACGGATTGCAGCTGCAGTACAACAAAGCTCGGCAGGCAGCAATCACACAAGAAATTTCAGAAATTGTCGGTGGCGCAGCCGCCGTATCCGGATAAGGAAATAGTATGAGCACTGGAACTACTGTGCAGGTAATTGGCGCTGTTGTGGACGTTGAGTTCCCAGCGGGTCAGATCCCTAAAGTTTATGACGCGTTAGTAATCGACGATGCGGAAATCACACTCGAAGTTCAGCAGCAGCTGGGCGACGGTGTAGTACGCACGATTGCGATGGGTTCTTCGGAAGGGCTGAAGCGTGGCATGGCCGTCTCCAACACAGGGTCAGCCATTAAGGTTCCTGTTGGTGAGAAAACACTCGGCCGCATCATGGACGTCCTGGGCACACCGATCGACAACGCCGGTCCGATTGGCGCAGAGACAGAGATGCCGATTCACCGCGCGCCACCGTCTTACGAAGATCAGGCAGCAACAACCGAGCTTCTGGAAACCGGCATTAAGGTCGTCGACCTCATCATGCCGATCTCCAAGGGCGGTAAGGTTGGTTTGTTCGGTGGTGCTGGCGTAGGCAAGACCGTGACATTGATGGAGCTCATCAACAACATTGCTAAAGAGCACGGTGGTTACTCCGTATTCGCCGGCGTAGGCGAGCGAACTCGTGAAGGTAATGACTTCTTCCATGAGATGACGGACTCGGGCGTAATCGACAAGGTATCTCTTGTTTACGGCCAGATGAACGAACCTCCTGGTAACCGTCTGCGCGTAGCGCTGACCGGTCTGACCATGGCCGAAGCCTTCCGCGACGAAGGTCGTGACGTTTTGATGTTCATCGACAACATCTACCGTTACACACTGGCCGGAACCGAAGTATCAGCACTGCTAGGCCGTATGCCATCAGCGGTGGGCTACCAGCCAACACTGGCTGAGGAAATGGGTATTCTCCAGGAGCGTATTGCTTCAACGAAGACAGGTTCTATCACCTCCTTCCAGGCCGTTTACGTACCTGCCGATGACTTGACTGACCCGTCACCTGCAACAACCTTTGCCCACCTCGATGCGACGCTCGTTTTGTCACGTAACATCGCAGAGCTGGGCATTTACCCGGCTGTTGACCCGCTTGATTCAAGTTCACGAATTCTGGATCCGCTGGTCATCGGTAACGAGCACTATGACTGTGCACGTGGTGTGCAGGCGGTATTGCAGCGCTACAAAGAGTTGCAGGACATCATCGCGATTCTGGGTATGGACGAGCTCTCTGAAGAAGATAAACTCATCGTTACCCGCGCTCGTAAAATCCAACGCTTCCTGTCACAACCGTTCTTCGTGGCTGAGGTCTTCACGAACTCTCCAGGGAAATACGTATCTTTGGCAGAAACAATTCGCGGCTTCAACGGCATTGTTGCTGGCGACTACGATCACCTTCCTGAGCAAGCGTTCTACATGGTTGGCACGATCGACGAAGCTGTCGAGAACGCGAAGAATTTCCAGTAGGAAAATAGGTAATGGCTACCATTCAAGTCGACATCGTTTCAGCAGAAGGCGAAATCCATTCGGGTACCGCCAAGATGGTCTATGCACCTGCGAAGATGGGCGAGGTTGGTATCGCACCACGACACGCGCCATTGCTGTCGCCTTTGAACCCTGGCGAAGTGCGTGTTGAAGATGAAGAAGGCAAAGAGGAAAGCTTCTACATCACCGGCGGCATGCTCGAGGTGCAACCGCACCTGGTGACGATTCTTGCTGACACCGCTTTGCGTGGTGAACAGCTGGACGAAGCCGCCGCACTGGCTGCACAGCAGGAAGCGGAAGAGGCACTGAAGGGTGCGTCAGAAGAAACCGATGTTGCCCGAGCTTCCGCCGAGCTCGCTGAAGCGCGCGCACGTTACCGCGCTGCGCAGAAGCTTAAAGGTCAGCGCTAATTTCCAAGCGCGTTCAGGTTCTTAATATCCTCGTCACTTAACATGTTGCGCATGTCGTGCTGCATTTGTTTTTCAAAGTGATTCTTCGGGACATATTTAGACTGACTTTTTGAGCCGTGATCGGGAAAGCCGTTCTCAGGTGTGCAGGTGTGACAAATGCGGCCGCCTGGATCACGCCATTCGTTAACATGACGGTCGTAATAGAAGCCATCTAGATCATCACCGCCCTCCCGGTCCTTATTGTTTTTATGTTTGTCACCGTGGTGCTTACCGCGATTGTCGTGTAGCTGTTTTACGTGGACGCTTGCGATACCGCCGTGCTTGCCGATCTTACAGCCACCTTCTGCTTTCAGGCCATCCCAACGAATCGACCAATGCGCATGTTTCGCATCCTTGCCGGGATACACAGATACGGCAGCCATCGGCAGATCCTGAAACTTCGGTTTCTCGAGCACCGCAATTTCGCACGCTTTCATTTCCGCGCCGGTTGCAGCCATCAAGCTGCCGCCACTGAACAAGAACGCAATGCTGACGAGAAACTGCAAAACCTTTTTCTGACCGGACAACTTCATTCGAATCGCTCCTTCAATTTTGGCGGCGTGCTGAATTCTATTATACTGAGTCCAAAGACGGACTGTCACTCCGCAACAGGCCGAGTTTCTCGGTTAACTACAAGTCAAAACAGGATCGACAAGATGACCATTGCCACCAAGCTAATCTATTCTGCGGCCAGCGTATTTATTCTTCTATTAGTACCGATGGAAACAATCTGGGCCCAACAAGTCTCGCGAAACCAGCTCGGCTCTAGCTTCGAGATAAACTACGGCACCGTCACTACGGTCGAAAAGGTAAAGATTGAGTCACAGGCTGCATCGGGAGCTGTAACTGGGGGTCTTATCGGCGGCGTGACTTCGGGCCACCATCACCGCGGTAAGCATGCGCTCACTGGCGCAGCCGCTGGGGCGCTCTTGACAGCACTGCTGGAAGGAGACCGAAAGGCCTTCCAGTACACGGTCGAACTGAACAGCGGCAGCATGACCAAGATAATTACCGAAACACCGGGAATAGCCGAAGGTGACTGTGTGACCGTTGAACTTGGGCAAACTGCGAATATACGCAGGGTGTCGAGCGTACACTGCGAACATACGGCACACGAAGCGTTGGCCGAGCCGATCGTTCACGCCAAGCGCCAGTCGGAAGCCGCCGAATGTCACGCCGCAAAAGAAATGGCCCTGCAGGCGCAGACTGAGGAAGCGACCGATATCGCCCTGAAGAAGGTCAGAGTTTTCTGCGAAGGTTGAGCATCAACATCCACCCAACAAAAATAGCACGGAGAAAAAACATGAATGCAGCGACCAAGACGTCATTGATCTTAATTGCAGGAGTCCTGACGTTTAGCAGCGTCGAGGGGAGTGACAAAGGAGTCGATCATTCCAAACTGCATGGCGACATGATCGCCAAGGACACAGCGATCGTCGTGCATGCCTTTGACAGCAGTAAGGCAGACCTCGGCAGCTTCAAACACATCGATACAGCAAAGCGCGCAGCAGAGACGGCGCCGCACCTGGTCGCGGTCGATATTGTCGACACGCTCCGTGGATATGGCTTTACCAAGGTCTCGCTGAGTGACTCAGCGAAACCTGCCGGCGACGGTCTGCAACTGGTAGGCACATTCACGGAAATCAACCCTGGAAGTCAGTCGACACGCGTCTGGATCGGTTTCGGGGCCGGCGCGAGCAAGGTCTGTATCAGCGGTACTTTGCAAACCGCATCAGGTGTCGTTGTTGGTGAGTTCAAGGACTGTGAAAAAGGCCTTGGCTGGGGCAATAGCGGCGATCAGACTGAAGGTGAGGCAGCGCGAATCGGTGCGAACGTCGGACAGCTAATCAACAGCTGGGCTAGGTAGGCAAACCTCGCAGAAGCCGATGCTGCGATCTTCCACGTACGCGTAAAATGGGTTGTAGCGCAGCCGCATAAGGCGATCAATCGGGATCGACATGACAGCCCGCTCGCCGCGCGGCGCCGTGTTGTTAAATGAGTCAGGGATTGGCAAACCGTACTCATCATAGGCACCGTATTTGCGATCGGTCGGTGCGAATGGAATCGCGACATGCGATAGCGAGTACACATCGTCCGGCCACGACAATGGCAAATCCAGATTAATCGTATCCATAGCGCCAGCAGCGCGTGATCGCGACTGTACCTGCGTCGTTTGTTCGTTCTGATTTGTAACCAGCGTGTACTTGTAGTTCGTTGGCGCCTTGGCCTCCATCTCGGCCAGCAAACGACTCTGGTTGTCCTTCATGAAGTGCTGAATGATTTCCGAACGATTGACGTCGAACAGTACCAGTTCATTGCCGTTCTCTGGTAGCTGATCAAACACGTTGTAGATCACTGCATCCGTGCGTACGGTTGAGTCGACCAGAGATTGAAAAGCGATCGTCGGCGGCAACCGTACGGCGTCGTTGGCAGTAACTCGGGCCATCTTCGTCACGATGTTCTCGGACAATTGATACGCGAGAAAACCACCATTTTTCGGAAATGAGTTGTACTTGTAAGGATCGTACTCGATCTCGATATCCATCCACGCAAACTTCCTGAACCAGGGCAAGGCTGCAAGCGCGAGATCCCAGTCACTGAAACGCGCAAACGGCGTGACGGCGACTGACGGTGAATACAAGAAGAGCTTGTCTGGTGTGCGAAGTGAGTCATCGAATACCGCATCCATGCTGTAGTCGAGTGCCAGCGCAGCCCCGGCCGAGTAGCCACCAAAGTAGACGGGTCGGTTTACACCGACTTTCTCAGCAACGTGGCGGATTCCTGATCGGGCAATCGACTGCCAGTCTTCAAGATCCGCGTTCTTCAGGCCGGTAGGAATAGTGCCGTGGCCCGGTAGTCGAAAGGCGGCGACATACAAACCATGTTTCGCGAACGATTCGGCGAGCGCTCTGACGCTGTATGGACTGTCGGACGCACCGTGCAGCAACAAGATGCCACCTCTGGCGTCCGGTGTGTCGATAACGAAAGTGCGGTTCCAGGCCATGCCGTCGTCGCCGGCGTACGCATTACCCTGTTTGTTGTAACGATTGAAGAGCTCGCGATTGCTGGGCTCAACAGTGCTATAGACATGCTCGTCGAGCTCGGCGAACAATCGGTCTTCCAGCTCGAGGTATTCGCCAAGCGTTATGCCGTTCGGATAATCGTCTGCTCGAAATTCCTGTTCTGTCTCGTAGGTGTGCCAGACAAACATGTCTGGTTTATTGCGCGACTCGAACGCGCGGACCAGCCAGATCGTCGTCAGCACAGCGACGACTAGTGTGGCGAGCCATAGAGTAAACCTGATTAAACGCTTCGTTGTCTGGATCATGATCTCTTAAACAATGGCAGTGTTCCGAGCCGATCCTTCGTATCGATGGCATTACCGTCCCCGTCGACCAGAGCCCGCGGCGGATCAAATTTCTGCGTCAGTGGCGTAACGATCAGCATTGTAAAGAAGCCGGCAACAAAACCTATGAAGTCGGCAGGTAGATGTGGCGCGACGTTGAGAGTCGTTATCCAGACAACGGTGCCGACGACCATGGTCGCTAGTGCTCCCGTCCTGTTGGCCTTGCTCCACCAGATTCCAAACACAAACGGTACGAGAATGATGGCTAAACCCAGGATGTTCGAGTCCACCATCAGAGCGAACACACTTTGAAACTGTAATGCGACGACGATTGCAATCAGGCCGATAACCGGGATGGAGTAGCGTGCAACATTAAGAGACACCCGTTCACTTGGGTTCTTCTTGAAGAGGGGCAACAGGTTGCGAGACAGAACACTCGCAACACTGAGTAACGCGCTGTCCGCAGAACTCATGATGGCGGCCAACAATGCGCCTACGAAAACTGCTACAGCAATCGGATGCAGATGTTCGATCATCATCGTCGGAATGACAGACTCTGATTTCTCCAGACCCGGCATTGATACGCTGGCGATGATGCCAATGAACACAGGCACTAAACCAAACACCAGGTAACCGAGGCCGCCGAGATAAAATGAGTTTTGAGCAACGCGCTCACTCTTAGCCGAGGACGCACGCTGAAATAGAGTTTGCGCGGTAATGTCGACCAGCCCAATGATGGCCCAAGCGCGGAAATAGTGCAGCCAGGTCGTCGAGTCGTTTTCAAGTGGCGTCATGCGAAACGTATCTTCGTCAAGGTGCCGAGCGATCGCGTCCCAGCCACCTACATCGATGAGAACAACAGTAAATAATGTGACCACGCCGACGATGACGATACACATCTGCACAAAATCAGTCAGCGCTACCGCCCACATGCCACCGACGGCAGTATAAAACACGATAACGATTGCGCCGGCGATGACGCCGACTTCTAGCGGAATTCCTGTTAACGAAAAGAAGATCAGCCCGAAGGCGACTAGCATCGACCCGACCCAGACCGTGTTGGCGAAAATCGTGACGCACATGATTGCGATGCCGGCGATACGGCCAAAACGCATTGCCATGAAGTCGGCGACGGTGATGATTTTCAGGCGGTGAAAGGTGCGCACAAAAAACAGGCCTATCAGAATGATCGCCAGGGCGCCGCCCCACGGATCTTCGATAACGCCGAGCATGCCGTCGTCGTAGGCCGCCCCAGCGCCACCCATGATCGTGCTACCGCCAAACCAGGTGGCAATCACGGTCATCGTGAGAAGCGACGTCGGCAGGCCGCGTCCGGCAATCATGAAGTCGGTGACAGAATGCGACTTCTTGGACGCATACAAGCCGATGCCGATCATCATCACCATGTAGATGGCAACACCGATAAAAATGGTAGTTTCTGTCGACATAGGACCTTTCTTTTTATTCTTGCCGAGCGGCAAGACTAGCATTGTTTGCCACGATTACATCACACCTACGCCACCACTCATGCGGTATCATTTGCCGAAATATGTGGCAGCGGCTGTAGCCGCGACAAGGAATTCACTTGGGGCTAAGCACAATCATTCTCGCCGCTGGGCAGGGCACCCGCATGCGCTCGGATTTGCCGAAGGTGCTGCAGCTATTGGCCGGCAAGCCTTTGCTCGAGCACGTCTTGAGCTTGTCTCGGTCGCTTGGAGCCTCGGATATTGCGGTTGTCTACGGCCACGGAGGCAATGCCGTGCAGGCTGCCTGCGCGGGCGACGATATTCGCTGGGAGTTACAGGCGGAGCAGAAGGGCACTGGTCATGCGGTTATGCAGGCCGCCCCCGGCGTTCCGGATGATAACCAGGTGCTAATTACATATGGAGACGTTCCGTTGCTAACGGGAGCAACCATGCGGCGCCTGGTTGAGGAGACAGCGCCTGACGAAGTGAGCATACTCACGGTCGATGCAGCTGACCCGACAGGTTATGGGCGGATTCTGCGTGAAAAAGGCACGGTTGTTGGCAATGTCGAAGAAAAAGATGCGACGGATGAACAACGGACCATTACGGAGATCAATACAGGAGTAATGATCGCCCCAGGCCGCAAGCTTAAAGAATGGTTGGCCGAGATCACGAACGACAACGCTCAAGGCGAGTATTATCTGACGGACATTCTCGGAATTGCGTACCGGGGCGGCGCGACCGTCAACGGTATCAAGACCGACAGCTGGACAGAGGTGATGGGTATCAACGACAAGAAACAACTGGCTGAGGCAGAACGGGCGCTGCAGGCGCGATTGGTCGATGAGCTAATGGCCGAAGGAGTCGGCTTCGCCGATCCTGCACGAGTAGATATTCGCGGTACGCTGACCTGCGGCAAAGATGTATTCATTGACGTAAACGCGGTTTTCGAAGGAGAGGTACACCTCGGTGACGGCACGCAGATTGAGTCGAATAACCTGGTACGTGACAGCAAGCTGGGATCGAACACACTGGTGCATTCGAACTGCCATATCGAAGGTGCCACAACAGGTGACGGTTGTCAGATTGGGCCGTTCGCGCGGCTCAGGCCCGGAGCCGAGTTAGCTGACAATGTAAAGGTTGGCAATTTTGTTGAAGTCAAAAAGAGCACCATCGCCGACGGCAGCAAGGTAAGCCATCTGACGTACATAGGCGATGCCGAGATCGGCAGCGGTGTCAATATTGGCGCAGGGACAATAACCTGCAATTACGACGGCGCGAACAAATACAAAACAATCATTGGCGACAATGTGTTTATTGGTTCGGGTGTCGAGCTCGTGGCACCCGTCGAAATAGGCAAAGGCGCCACCATTGGTGCCGGCTCAACCATCACCAAGCCGGCGCCCAATGACCAACTCACGCTCGAGCGCGCTAAACAATTCACCGTTAAGGGTTGGAAAAAACCCGTGAAGAAGGGCTAGGTAGTATGTGTGGAATCGTCGGCGCTGTTGCCGAAAAAGATGTAGTTCCTGTTCTCGTTGAAGGGTTGCGTCGTCTGGAGTATCGCGGCTATGACTCGGCTGGCGTCGCTGTTATCGACGCGGCGAATTCAATTCAACTGCGCCGAGCTGTTGGCAAGGTTGCAGAGCTGGATGACAAGCTGGAAGCCGATCCCATGCAGGGCAACATCGGTGTCGCGCACACGCGTTGGGCAACGCATGGCGGGGTGACCGAGGCGAATGCTCACCCGCATGTGTCCGGTGACCGGGTCGCCGTCATACACAACGGCATTATTGAGAACTTCCAGCCAATCAAAGATGAGATGTTGGCGAAAGGCTATATCTTCGAGTCCGAAACAGACACAGAGGTTGCCGCGCACCTCATTTACGATTACCTGAAACAGGGCCTGGATCTTGTGCAGGCGGTCGGCAAAGCTGTGGAGCGTTTTGAAGGTGCTTATGCGCTGTTGGTGGTGGATGCGGAAGACCCGAATCGTATCGTGGTCAGCCGTGTCGCAAGTCCGTTGGTCATCGGTCTGGGAGACGGCGAGAATTATGTGGCGAGCGGTGTGCCGGCGCTACTGCCAGTCACCCAGAAGTTTATCTATCTTGAGCAAGGTGACCTGGCAGAGATTCGGCGCGACGGCGTTAGGATTATCGACGCAAACGGCGACGAGGTAACACGCGAGGTTCACGAGACCGAGTGGGATAGTACTTCGGCTGAGAAAGCGCCCTACGAACATTTCATGCTCAAGGAGATCCACGACCAGCCCAGCGCTTTGGCCGACACCCTTTATGGTCGGGTCGCAAACCAGCGCGTCATCCCGGAGTCATTGGGCCCGAAAGCAGCTGAACTACTGAGTAAGGTCCAGAACATTCACTTTGTTGCCTGCGGCACCAGCTACAACGCAGGTTGTGTTGGTAAGTACTGGATTGAGGCGCTAGCGGGAGTGCCAACGCAAGTTGAGATAGCGAGCGAGTACCGATATCGGCATGTCGTCGTCCCGCCAAACACACTGTTCGTTACCTTGTCGCAGTCGGGTGAAACTGCCGATACGCTTGAGGCGCTGCGAATGGCTAAGGAGCTCGGCTACATTGGCACGCTGACAATCTGTAATAGTGCGCACAGCTCAATGGTACGTGAATCAGACCTTGTCATGATGACGCAGGCGGGCCCGGAAATTGGTGTCGCCAGCACCAAGGCGTTCACAACGCAGTTGTTGTCAATTCTTATCGTTACGTTGATGTTGGCGAAGCATCGAGGTTTGTCAGACGAGCGCGAACGCGAACTCGTTTCGAACCTTACCCACGCTGCCGCCGCTTCAGATCAGACGCTCAAGATGAGCGACCAGCTGAAGGAGCTGGCGAAAGACTTCGCCGACAAGGAGCACACGCTGTTTCTTGGTCGCGGCCCGATGTGGCCAATTGCGATGGAAGGCGCACTAAAGCTCAAAGAAATTTCTTACATTCATGCAGAAGCATATGCGGCTGGTGAGCTTAAACACGGACCGTTAGCGCTTATCGATGACGAAATGCCAGTCGTGGTGGTAGCACCGAATAATGATCTACTGGAAAAGCTAAAATCAAACATGCAGGTAGTCCGCGCACGCGGTGGCCAGCTGTATGTGTTTGCGGACGCGGAGACAGGCATTGAATCAGAGGACGGCATGACCGTGATAACGATGCCGCATGCAGACCGCTTGATTGCCCCAATTGTTTACACGGTGCCGCTGCAACTATTGTCGTATCACGTAGCGGTACTGCGTGGCACTGACGTTGATCAGCCGCGAAACCTTGCGAAGTCGGTGACGGTGGAGTAACGGCAGCCGACAGTCTGTGCATTGTGCGTCTGCTTTCTTCCCGAAACAAACCTTCATTGTCGACTGAATTCTTGCCCGCCAATAATTGACCTTCGATCCGGTGGGTGAGACCGTAGCCACATCGCTCGCAGAGAGAGGTAGGCTAGGTTATGTCCGTCGCTAACATTCCGCGATTCCTTGTAACATTTCTATTCTTAACGTCATCGAGTTCAGTGCTCGCCGACGGCGCTTCCTACGCCCTGACCAATGCTAATCTTTTCAATGGCACCGAAGACAAGATATTTAAGGATGCTACTGTTTTCGTAAAGGACGGATTAATCGAGCGCATTGCTAGTGGCTCTGTCAGCATTCCGGACGACTACGAGATCATCGACGCCGAAGGCAACTACGTGATGCCGGGCTTATTTGATGTGCACACGCATATCGATACTGTCGGGCGCGCAAAACAGGCAGTCGAATCCGGTGTAACCACGGTACGAAGCTCCAGCGTTTCCGCCTTCCAGGACGTTGCTCTGAGGGAACTTGTCAGGCGGGGCAAGCTTGTTGGTCCTGATTTTTTGGCTGCTGGCGTTTACATTACTCCGCAGCTCGGCGACACCGTCTTGGCTGACCCGCGACTTGCCGTACTCGCGGATGGTGTAAATACTGACGAGGAACTGAGACTCCTGGTCAACATCAACGTTGATCGAGGTGTCGACGTCATCAAGACCCGAGGAACGCAGAGAGCGGGATTGCCTGACACCGATCCGCGACAGCAGGTTTACACCGAACGGCAGCTGCGAATCGTCGTCGACGAAGCTGCAAAGCATGGGTTGTTTGTGCAGGTTCATGCTCATGGTGACGAGGGCGCTCGAGCAGCAGTACTAGCCGGAGCGCGCAGTATTGAGCATGGCACGTATCTTAGCGATACAACGCTCCAATTAATGAAAAAGCGTGGCACCTGGTTTGTGCCTACTTACGTCACGATGGACGCAATGAATGAAGAGCAATATAACTATGTGCTGCGCTTGCGTGGCAAGCACATGGTACCCCAGCTTGAGCGGGCCATTCGCGCGGCGTATCGGCTCGGCGTCAACATCGCCACCGGTGCGGACCACTATTACGAAGATGAAGCGATCAATCGAATTTCAATCGAAGTAGAACGGTTCGTGGAACTTGGTATGAGCAACTTTGATGCTCTGCAAACAGCAACAGTGAATTCCGCTGAGTTACTTGAAATGGGCGATCGCGCGGGTCGAATCGAAGAAGGTTTCGAGGCTGACTTAATTCTCGTTCCAGGCAATCCGCTAACCAACATTGAAGCACTGCAGGACGTGTTGCTTGTTATGAGTAACGGCCGACTGGCGTTGAAGCGCATTCCGTTCGCGGTTTCCGACTAGGTCACATCAGAACCATTAGGCGTGGCCTGGTTATGTGCATTACTAAGGCAGGTGCAGCTTGCCTGAGTTCGCTGATCTAACGCGATGGGGTTAAACTGAACGGCCCCTAGCGTCACAACTAGAAACTCCGAAGGAGGAGCTATGAAATATGTTGTTAACTTCTTGATGATGAGCGTCGTATCTTTCGCCATAGGTTTACCGATCGCTTATGCCGATGACGGCCCTAATGCGCAGTGCCATGTCAGAGAAAAACAGGAAGAGAAAAAGAAGAAGACCGGTTCCTGTACGGTTACAGAATCCAACGGTCAGATTTGGATCGTACTGAAGAACGGCGAGTCAATCACGCTCAAGCCCGGCAAGAAGAAGGAACACTTCAGGGATCAGAGGGACAAAGTCGCGAAGCGTAGCTACGAAGCCGGTGTAGCAGTTTACAAGTGGGAAAAGAAAACGATCAAAGTTAATCTGGACGCTTCTTAGTTGCACAACGACACTGACCAGCCACCGTTATCTGGCCAAGTCAGTAACGGTGGCGTCAGTAGTTCTTAATTTGCGTCAATACTCAGGATGAACGATGCCCCATCCGGTCCGGAGATTGGCAGCACTACTATGTAAAAAATATCTCCCGCCAGGAATTGAGCTTCAGCTTTCTCAAACCCATCAGCGCTGTCCGAAAGCGCAACCTGATTAAGGTCTTCATCAAGTAATTCCAGATCAAAATTGCTTGCCAGCAAATCGAAGTGGGATAGCTCAACCTGAACAGTCGAATCCGCAGCGACTACAAACGCGAAAAAGTCCTTATCCCTTACTGTCACTGCGGTTCCGGTAGCAAAAGCGACACCGTCAGTAAATTCCAGCGGGTCGGCAATGCCAGGGTTCGAGTTACTTTGAGACTCTTCCACGGCCCAGTCCCGGCTTGCGGTGATTGCCGTCGTACCGTTACAAGAATCAGTACCGTCCGTCCACGTCCAGTCCGAATTTCCAGATGCTGAACTACCGGAAACCGTTACGCTTAAAGATGTGATGGTCGTCGTGCCGCCACGCTCATCGAAACTGCCTGTCCACTCGACGATGTCTCCGTTGACCGTTCCGGCAAAAGTGTCTCCAGTTGAAGTCAAAAGCGATATATCGCTGTCGTCCTGCGTTATGACTAGTGCCTGCGCGTCGATAAATTCGCCAAGGTCGCAGTTGACCGCGTTATTCACAACCCGGCTATACCAGGCACCCGAGACGTCAACCGGCGTTGCCGAGGGAGGTGGCGTCGTGGGTGGTGTCGTCGGTGGAGGCGTTACGGGCGGCGGTGTCTGCGTTGGTGGAGCCGACTGGCGATTGTTTCCGTCGCTGCAGCCCAAAATTGGTACGCATGCAAAAAGTACTATAAAAACAAGATGTTTGGACATAACCCTCATCCTTATTGTTGTTCTCTGACAAGTATACCCGAAATTTCAAAAATGATGTGCGGTCGAGCATTCTATCGATCAGTTTGCCGCACGGGTAGTCCAAATTTTCGGCAAACGAGCACCACGAAGGCTGTGCCTTACACCGGTGCTCTAAGAACAACAACCCGCAATACGGATCGCGCCTATGCTCTTGCCTCAGCGGCAGAGACATTCCGTTACGTGTTTCGCGATATCCCGCCAACCAAGATGTAATATCATCTTCACATGGCAACACCAGCACTTAAAAGGCATGTTTGGACGGCATGGACACAGAAGCCGAGTTTATGAAGGTGCTGGATGTAACTGAGTATTTCTCGATTCATGAAGAAACACTCACATTACTCAACCAACAGAAGAAGCCGATCGCCCGATTCATAGCAGTGTACTTTAACTAAGAAGTCCGTCTACGAAGCTTCGCGAAAATGAGTTTCAATGCACTGCTCGCTCACCGCGGAGCCTATGCCATACTCCGATGAGCCCAGAACAATAATTTGAATCACGGACAGTTCCTATGCTCTCGCCTCAG
>JBPCXZ010000255.1:0-14891 GCA_051008055.1 Woeseiaceae bacterium | reverse complement strand
CCCGATCATGGGTCTGATAGCCGATCGTACCAATTCACGATGGGGCAAGTTTCGTCCGTATCTTCTCTGGGCCGCTATCCCCTACGGGCTATGTGGCTACGCGATGTTTGCGAATCCGGATTTTTCATATACCGGAAAACTGATCTATGCGTATGTGACGTACTCGCTGATGATGCTGGCGTACACCGCGATCAACGTCCCCTATTCCGCACTCATGGGCGTCATATCGCCAGTTTCGATCGAACGTACCAAGGTTGCGAGCTACCGGTTTTTCTGTGCATTTGCGGCAGGCTGGCTGGTTGGCTCGTTTGTTTTGCCGCTGCGGAACCTTCTCGGCGGTAGCGACGAGGCGCTTGGCTTTAAATTGACCATGGCCATATTTGCCGTCATTTCCGTTGCACTCTTTTGGATAACATTCGCGACCACTAAAGAACGCGTAGTTCCAGAGCAAAGTAAATCCGATGTTATTGCCGACCTTAAGATTCTGCTCGGCAACGGTCCCTGGAAAGCGCTGTTTTGGGCCGGTCTATTTACGTTGATCAATATCGCTGTTCGCCAAGGCACCCAACTCTATTATTTTAAGTATTACGTTGGTGACGTCGACAAAGCGTCGATATTCATTTCGACGGGTTTACTAGCCATGATGATAGGCGTAATGCTGACCAAGACTTTGTCCGAGCGATTTGAGAAACGACAGCTGATGATCGTGCTTTCCGTTGTGAACGCGATATCCATGGGAGCGTTCTTCTTTATTCCTCCCGATCAGTACGCCTTGATGTTAGTCGTAAATGCCATCGGTACTTTAGCCGCAGGACCGACGCCCGCGCTTGTCTGGTCAATGTATGCCGACTGCGCCGATTACGGCGAATGGAAAACCGGCCGCCGTACAACCGCGCTGGTCTTTTCGACCGTGCAGTTTTCTCACAAAATGGGGCTCGCCGTCGGCGCCGGATTGTCCGGCATCATTTTGTCGTGGTTCGGCTTTGTCGCCAATGAAGCACAAACCGAATCCGCCATGCTGGGCATTCGGTTCATGTTTAGTATTTTCCCAACGGTATTTGCGCTACTCGGCGTAGTCGCTATTTTCTTCTACCGAATAGACAGCAAGATGTTGAAGCAGATGGAGCACGACCTGGGAACCGGGCGCGACGCCGCCGCAACTACTTAATATCGTCGTCCTCGAGATCATGACCCCAATCACGCTTCGCTGACAAGTAGCGTTTGTTAGAGTCAGTCACGCCAAAGACGTGTTTGACCGGCATGACGTTCTGCAAACCGGCCGCCTGTAAGTCGCTTACTTTCTTCGGGTTATTCGTAAGCAGTCGGAACGACCCTTTACCTCGAAAGAACTTTAGTAGCGTTGCCGCATCAGTGAAATCCCTTGAGTCGTCCGGCAGGCCGAGTGAACGATTCGCCTGGTAGGTATCCTCGCCACCGTCTTGTAAAAGATAAGTTGCCGCCTTGGCCCAGAGACCGATGCCACGTCCTTCGTGGCCGGACATATAGATGACGATTCCGCCCTGCTCGTCCGCGTCGATAAGGTCGACGGCCGAATGCAGTTGCGGACCACATTCGCATCGCTCCGACCCAAAGACGTCGCCCGTCAGGCAACTCGAATGTACCCGTACTAGCGGATCGCTCCACTTTTCGGGATCGCCGATCAGCAACACGCTATTCACCGCCATTGATGATGCAAGGCTAGCGAATGATGCCTGTGAATTCTCGGCCAGCAGGTGATCGGCAACTTCCTGAATCTTCGACAGCTCGGTATTACGTACGCAGGCATACCATTGCCCTTCGTAGTGCTGCCCGCCCATTGCTAATGGCAGCGGAATCGGCCCGAGAATGCTAATCGAGCCCTGGCCGGAAGCGGCGTCGAAGTCAATTTGCCGCCCTTCTCCGTCTATGCGAAGCAATTTGCCCGAGCTGATCAGTCGCTCGCGGACGCTTGGATCAAGGTAAGTGAACATTGGGCCGCATTATGAACCAATCCGCGGAAAATTCCCTGACTATCCGGCCGACTCTCGCAGATAGACCGGACGCCACAAGCCGATCGAAACGGGCACCAGGATATTCAGGAAGAAAGCCGTGATCATTAGCGTGAAGAACGCCTCTTCGTTAAGAATTGGGTGTTGCACGTACGCGATGTCGATCACGACAAACGCCAGCTCAGCCCTACCAAGCATGCCGAAGCCAATCATAACGCTCTCGGCGCGGTTCATGCCGCTCGTGTAGCGCGCCGCCAAGGCCGCTGATGTCACCTGGAAGACAAATATGCCAACGGTCATAGCGATTGCGTAAGGAAGTATTTCGGTGAGCACATTCCAGTCAAAGAGAATTTTCGCGCCAAGATCTACAAAGAATACCGGGCCAACCCAGCAGAAAGCCGCGTTGTCGACAATGCGCTTGGTTTCTTCGAACACACTCGCGCTTTGTAGTTCTTGCAGATCGGCCGAATCACTTTTCTTATATTGAAAGTGCTCCTCACGAACGATCAAACCCGCCATGTAGGCGCCAACTGCAGGATGGAAACCAAACGCGTGCGCCAACAAGCCAACGACCAGGGCCGCAAGCAAGATGGCAAGCGTGGCGTATCTGCCCTCATCAAATGTCAGGTAGTTCTTCAGGCTTAGTGCCCGCAGTAAGGGAATTTTCTCCGGCCACGTCACATGGCTGCGCGGGAATATCCAGATGCCAATAATCGTCACGATGATGAAGAACAGGACCGCCTTGCCGGCAATCAGCAAAGTAGACAACATCGTGAACGTCTCTGCCCCGGTCGCAAGCGGCACCACAATCGCAACCATAACCAGCGAACCGATGTCATCGAGTACCGCAGATGTCATGATGCGCGTCGCGACCACAGACTGATGCAGGTCCAGGCTCTTCAGCGAAACCATCGTCAGCGACACGGCGGTAGCAGTCATCGCCAGACCACACATCAGGGAGATATTGGGGTCCTGCCAAACGTAGTCGGCAATCACATAAGCGACAACGAACGGCGCAAGAGCCCCAAACAGGGCAATGCCCCAACTTCGTTTGATGCTGCCAATAAAATTGTCGGTAGTCTCCTCAAAGCCAAGCGCGAACATGATAAAAATAATGCCGAGTTCGGCAAATGTTCGAATGAAGCCACCGCTTTCTGCAGGCAGAATGCCGATATTCACAAACAAGCTGCCCACGAACAGGAAAAACAGAACTGGTGTTAATCGCGTTAACTTGGCCATGACAACGGCGGCGAACACACCGGCCCAGATGATAGCCAGATGCGCTAGTGGATCCATGACGTTAACTCCGCAGCAAGGTGGGCTCGCATTATTTTCTGCACTCTGTTCAAATTAGACCCGGATGGACGATAAATTAAACAATAATCAGACTGTATATATTGTCGACGACGATCCAGCGATTCGAATTGCCATGCAGGCGCTGCTCGAGTCCGTCAATATCGAGCACCAAATCTTTGCGTCGGCCGATGAGTTTCTGCAAGACGAGGAAAATCATCGCGCCGGCTGCCTGGTGCTCGATATACGCATGCCAGGTCTCGGTGGACTTGAACTGCAGGACGAGCTGATTGCTCGTGGCGGCACTCTGCCAATCATATTCATCACCGGGCACGGCGACGTGCCGATGGCTGTCGATGCCATGCAAAAAGGCGCTGTCGATTTCATTCAAAAACCGTTTCGTGACCAGGAGCTGCTCGATCGAATCCGGGAGGCTCTATCAACGGATAGACAGCGTCGCGAGGAAAGAGACCGCCATACCGAAGTAGCCAGCCGACTTGAACGGCTAACGAACAGGGAAAAGGAAGTATTTAGTCTGGTTGTCACCGGCAAACCCAACAAAGTGATCGCATACGATTTGGACGTAAGCCAACGCACTGTCGAAATCCACCGCGCCCGCGTAATGGAGAAAATGGAAGCACGCTCACTTGCCGATCTCGTGCGGATGCATATGTCACTGTAGAAGGCATTCTAAATTCGCGCGCGTCGCCGTTCGTCATCCTCCGCGCAGTCAATACATTCTTCAGCGTACGGATAGGCTTCGATTCGGTTCGGGTCAATTTCAGCGCCGCAGCCTATGCATGTGCCAAATTCACCTTTTTCAAATCGCAGCAGTGCCGCCGAGATTTTGGCCACCTCCTCGCGAGCTTCGTTACCAAGGGCATCGACGACATCACTATCTTCCATCTCCTTGGCCCGCTCTTTCGAATCAGCATCATAACCGCGCCGCAAATTCGCGGTAATGCGCTCGAGTCTTGCGGTCAGTTCGGCCTTTTTGGCCTCCAGTTGTACCCTTAATTCTTCGTTCTGCACCATTTCCAGACCCTAACGTAATCCAGTCTCTAATCTAAGCCTAGACTAGTGCTCGCAGAAATCAGTACATCCACCTATCACCGAGTAAGTAGATTCCGAGGCTGGCTAGGCAACTCGCCGTATGGTCGATCTCGACACCGCTACCTAGTATTGCTAGCGGGGGTACGAAATTACAATTTTTCAAATGGGACTAGTTATGCACGATATCAATAAAATTCTAGCGGTCATTGACCCTACTACTGAAACGCAACCTGCAATGGCTCGCGCCGCCTGGCTCGCCAAACAGACAGGTGCAGAGCTTGAACTACTCGTTTGCTACTACAACGAGTACCTGAGCGGCGAACGATTGTTCGATTCGCCGTCTCTCGAGAAGGCCCGCGCCGAAGTGCTGGAGCGACAGTGCGACAGCCTTGAGAAACTGGCTCAACCAGCGCGCGATGACGGTGTCGTTGTCAAAACTACAGCTGTCTGGGATCACCCGTTGTATGAGGGTGTAGTGCGGCATGCAATTGAAAGTGAAGCCGATATCGTCTTCAAAGACACGCATCATCATTCTGCTCTGACGCGCGCAGTTCTTTCCAATACTGACTGGAACCTGATTCGAACCTGCCCAGTGCCGTTATGGCTGGTCAAACCCAGAGATGCCGGCGCTACGCCCGCATTTATCGCTGCAATTGACCCTATGAATGAACACGACAAGCCGGCAGCACTGGACGACGAGATCCTACAAATCAGCAAGCAGCTTGCCGATAAACTTCAGGGTGAGGTTCACGCCTTCCATTCCTACGATCCGCGCATTGCGGTAGCAACAGCTACCGCCAATGCATACATACCCGTTTCTCTCCCGCTGGACGAAATTGAGAAGCAAATGCATGAGGATCATCAGAAGCGCTTCAAGGAAATCACATCGTTCCACGAAATTGACGATGACCGTGCACATTTGAAAGCTGGTCTGGCGCATGAAGAGTTACCTGCGCTGGCCGCAGACCTCAATGCTGACGTCGTCCTAATGGGCGCAGTGGCAAGAAATCGCTGGAAGCGCTTATTCATTGGTGCCACGGCAGAACGCACCCTGGAACATCTACCCTGTGACCTGCTGATCATCAAACCAGACTGGTTCCATACTCCGGTAGAAGCCGGAACCCACGAAGCAGCTTAGAAAAGCTAGCGGTTAGAAAAAAGGCCGGGCGTCATAAGATGCCCGGCCTTTTTTTATTGTGCGAATTGAGCTTAGTAGTTCGCAGTCAGCATGACCCAGAACTTGTCGGTATCTGTGTATGCCGACGCAGTGTCTGCTGAGAAGAAAGCGCCTTTGAAAAGCAGGCTATACCGATCGCTAAGCTTGCGCGCGGCCGCCAGGTCTATTTCCGTGCCGTGATCACCACTGCCGGTTTCCGCAGCAAAGTCATGGAACACCGCGGTCAGTTTCCACTTGCCAACCGGAACTTTTGCAGACACATAGGTATCTTTTATGCCAGCGTCAGGCGTACTCAGGAACTTGTCGGCCCAACCGTTGAATGCGTGCAGGGTGGCCAACGGCGTCCTGAATGCTGAGTCTTCCTCGGGGTTGCCACCCAAAGATTCAAAGCCAATTCCTATCGACAAGCCGCTCGCACCAACCCAGGTCGCTGTGAAATGTGAGTAATCGGCATCATAATTGACCGGCGCATCGCCCGCATCAGACTGCGTCGCGAACTCGCCTAGCAGGGATATCTTGCCTTCGCCGACCGCCAGGTCGCCCGCAATACGTGCACCAATCGTCGTTGTTGAGAATGCGGTGACGTCCTTATTGTCGATCAGGTAAGCGTAAGGCGTAACAGCCCAGCTGTCGCCCAGGTCAACTTTGATATTGAACAGATGAGAATCGACGTTGTTTGTACCGCCCGGTACCGTCTCACCGAAGATTCGTTTCACTTGTCCGACGTAACTGTAGAATAACTTTGTGTTACCGAGCGCAGTCGTTGTCAGACTGAAAGCATCAAAAGTTTGTTCGTTCTGACGCCAGCCGACACCGCCAACAAATCGCTGGTTGTCGAGCAAGATTCGTTGCCGTCCTAGCCGCCACTTCCAGTCGGGACTTGAACTGTAGTCAAAGTACATCTGATTCAGATCCGATCCATCCGGATCTGCGATTACGGGGTAATCACCCTTATTAGGGCTCGTTCCGCCACCCGAATTGTAATCAGTCAACAAGATATTGAAGACGTGATCGAATTCGACGAATGCGGACCAGTTATGCCATTTAGCTGTCCGGTAATTCAGTCGTAAACGGGTGGTCGTCGCGTTAGCGTCTTCGTCAATGCCGTCCTGGTCAACAAATTCGTAGCGAGCCCGCAGACCCAGTGAAAAATCGCCCGACGTTAGCGCCGTACTAAAATCGCTATTCGTCTCACCCTCCTGAGCCGCGACCGAAGTCGCGACCAGGAAAATGAGCATTCCTAAGAGTTTTTTCATCAGTAGATGTCGTTCAACGTGTTGTAAACATTAAACTTACCGGTCGGGGTTACCATTTCTGGCCCCTTGATCACGGCTTTTAGTTCTCGTGTCTTATCGTCAACGACAACGATCGCAGATTCCTGTTCCTTGCCGCTCCAGACAGAAAACCAGACTTCGTCGCCAGCCATATTGTATTCCGGCTGCACGATTCGTTTTGGTCCTTCGCCTAGATCAGCCCACTCTGCGATCGGGAGCTTGACGAACCCAGCATCAAGATTGTTGACATCAAACACCGCCACACTTTGGCTAACAGACTCATCCGGATTGAGCGGTGCGTCGACCCAAAGATTGGTAGATTTGGGATGCGACTTGACGAACAAGGAGCCACCACCCATGCCATCGATCACTCGCACGGTCTTCCAAGCATTGTCGGGATGCCCTTCCGGATCCGTACCAAGGAAGGATATGTTGGCGTTGCCAAGAGCACTGGTCACCCAAACCGGTCCAAACTCCGGGTCGACCAGGTTGGCGCCACGTCCAGGGTGCGGTGTTTTCGTTACATCCACCAGCGCTTCCAGTTCGCGATCCCGTGAGTCCACAACAGCCACCTTATCGGACTGGTTAGCCGCGGTGAGGAAGTAACGCTTGGTGCTATCCCAGCCACCATCGTGCAGGAACTTGGCTGCGCCGATGTCAGTTACGGACAGGCTTTCCACGTTGCTGTAGTCGACCAGCAAGATATGGCCCGTCTCCTTCACGTTGACGATGAATTCCGGGTGCTCATGCGACGCAACGATCGCGGCTACGCGAGGCTCCGGATGGTATTCCTGGGTATCCACTGTCATGCCGCGGGTGGATACAATTTTCAGCGGTTCCAGGGTGTCACCGTCCATGACAACGTACTGCGGCGGCCAGTAGGCACCGGCTATGGCGTACTTGTCTTCATAGCCCTTGTACTTGGAAGTTTCGACCGAACGCGCTTCAAGTCCAATTTTGATTTCGGCAACGATGGCCGGCGGGTCCATCCACATGTCAATCATGTCGACCTTGGCGTCGCGGCCAATGGTAAACATGTAACGACCAGACGCAGATGGCCTCGAAATATGTACGGCATAGCCGGTCGGCACGATGCTGACGATTTCTTTAGTGTCACCATCGATGATTGCAACCTGACCCGCGTCTCGCAATGTTACCGAGAAAAAGTTGTCGATGTTACGATCGTGCTGTGGTTCAGTTGGCCGATCTTCCGGCGCAACCATCACCTCCCAGCTCGCCATCATCTCAGGCATTCCGTATTCCGGCGGAGCTGGAGGTTCCTGCTGCAGGAAGCGGGCCATAATGTCGATCTCTGCTTCGGTCATTTCACCCGACGTTCCCCAGTTAGGCATACCTGCCGGTGAGCCGTAAGTAATCAGTGCTTTGAGGTATTCGGTGCCCTTCTCTTGTGTGATGTCGGGCGTCAGCGCTTTACCGGTTGCGCCCTTGCGGAGTACACCATGACAACCTGCACAGCGCTCGAAGTACAACTGCGTCGCCGTTGCGAATTCAGCTTCGCTTAGTACGGGTCCACCGGCAGCCATAATCTGGCGAGTATCTTCTCCCGAGATCGCCGATGGTGCACCTTGGTACTTAAGCTCACCTTCAGTTGCACCGAGGTGACGCTCGCCTTCAGCCCGGTCTTGCTTGCCGAGTTCGGCTCGCAGTGCCGCCACTTCTGCAACGCTAACCGCAGCGCCCGTGTTACCCCAGGACGCAAACACGTAGGTCAACGCTGCGGCCAGGTCTTCATCCGGTAAGTGACCCAGGCTTGGCATCACACCGTTGTAATCCACGCCGTTTACCGTGATCGGACCGGACAGGCCAAATAATGCTGCTGACATCACCTGCTTACGGTCCCCTTCCAGGAAATCGGACTTAGCGAGCGGTGGAAACGCGCCCGGCAATCCGACGCCATTTGGCTGATGACAAGCCGAGCAATTGGCGAGGTAGATTTGCTCGCCCCTGGCCATTATCTCGTCGACATTTCCGGCAGCGACTTCTGCAGTATGCACCACCGTGTCATCGGCCGATGCAGTGGTCTCATCGGCTGGCTGCGAACAAGCGCCGAGCCCAAAGCCGAGCATAGAGACCAGTAACGTGAACCCCAATTTATTGCGTTGCATTTCCTTTACTCCAGGTAAGTTATTACCAATTCATGTTCAAACTAATGGATGCGCTCGTACCCGCCTGCGCCAGATACGGCAGCAGCGGATCATCGGGCGACAGGCCGCGTACGTCCGACCAGTTCCAATACGTTGTGTCAGTCAGATTGTGCAGTCCGGCACGCAACGTCATTCTTTCGCCAATTCGTTGCGTGACATACACATCGAAAACCGCATGACCTGGCGGTTTGAATAATTCACCGCCGGTCTCATCGCGATCGGACCAGTCATCTGTGAAGGTCGATTTGAGACGCACTTCAGTCCTCTCGCTCGGGGACATCCATGCGACGCCAAATACGGCTTGCGCGGGGCCGACCGAGTTCAGCGCTTCGCCGGTCTCTTTGTTCTCACCACTCGCGTAGTAAGCAGAGCCATCGACGGACCAGGCGGCGTTTATCCGCGTCGTGAAACCCGCTTCGATGCCTTCAATAGTCGTTTCTTTCAAGTTCTGCGACTGAAACAGAACCCGCCCGCTAACCGGGTCAGTGCCCAGTCGCACCTTTGATTCGATAAAGTCTTCATAGCGTGTTTGGAACAATGAAAACCGGGCCGTGGAGCGCTCGCCAGACCAGCGCATCCCAACGTCAATTCCATCAGACGTTTCGGACTTCAGGTCCGGGTTCGGAATGGCGCGATAATTGAAGAACGGTATGTCCAGGCCGATGTTGGCATCAGCATATGGCGGTGCCCGAAAGCCGTGTGAATACTGCAGGTAGATATCGATGTCAGAACGCGCTTGATATATGACGCCAAGCTTCGGCGAGACCTCAGATTCATCAATAGAAACAAGCTCTGCAAAAGGATAGTCCTCCAGGTACATCGGATCCTGACTCGGAGCCAACTCAAATTGATCTGCTCGCAACGCCGCAATTACGGTCCAGTTGCTGAATGACATCGTGTCTTCAATGTATGCCGCGGTTTCACGTGTTGTGGAAATGGGGAAATCGCGCAGCGGGAATTCTTCGCCAAGAAGATTGCTGGTTTGCTCGCCGGTGGCGAGGTTGGTCGACAAGCCATCGCGATACTCTTCCGTTTCACGCTCCTTGTATTCAATGCCAAAACCGAGTCGATGTGAGACCCGGGTTCCTTGCAGCTCTTTCCAAAGATTCAGTTCCACTCCCGCAATCTCCTGATCGAATGAGAAGAATCGATCAATCGATACCGGCGTTCTCGCGGCGGCGCGTTCATCCAGCGTCGTTTGTTCAATGCTGGCAATTTCGTAAAACCCGCGGACCACACCGTCGTCAATCCAACTCTCGGCGGAGCCAAACTCGTATGCGGCGATTACCAGGTCAACCTGATACCTGTCGTCGCCTTCCAGCGCTGTCGTTGACCGGTAGCGCCCCTGGCCCAGCAAAGAATTAAGCTCGGATTCGGTGCTGGACTCCTGGCGAATGTATTGACCACGCCAGGTATGGCCGAAACGATTGTCGCCGACCAGTTTGACCAGCGCGGTCGCACGCTCGGAGTTTCGGTTGTCTGCAGAATCGGGCGCGGCGGCAGAATTGATTTCGTGGCCATCGTGCCAGCTGCCGCCGACCATGAAGCCGAGCGACTCGCTGCCCATGCCAAACATTGCCTGAACGTGAGCGCTTTCGTCATATCCCTGCCAGGTTCCGAGGACATCCGCGCCCATGCCCTGAGCGCCGGCGAGATCGAACGGATCGGGGGTTTGCACTGCAACAACACCGCCGATGGCCGAACTGCCATAAAGAGCAGATGCCGGGCCGTGCAGGATTTCGACATTCTGGATCAGGCCCGCGTCAATAAAATCGCGTGTCGCATTGGAGAAACTGCCAACATCGAAATGATCAGACAACGGCACGCCATCGACGACGATGGCGACTCGGTTGCCACCGATACCACGAATATTGATACCCTCGGTGCCGAATCTCGTGCCCGCCGCCTCGTAGTCGATGCCTGGTACATAGCGCAGTACATCGTTGATAGAGGTGGCGAGCTGATTATCGAGATCTGCCCGCGTGACCACGGTTACATTGGACGCAATGTCTCGAATTGAGCGCTCGTCCTTATGGGCGACGACCACGATTTGGTCGATTGCTTCGTCCGCGGCTACAACCGCAAGTGGCGCCAACATGAAAAAGCCCGCTGCCAACATCGCAGCGGGCGTAGGAGAGATTCCGGGTTTCGGATGCATAATATGGGTACCGACTTGACTCTTGATTCCTTTGATAGAACCTTGCCAAATACCTCGAGGAAAACTATAGGTAGGTACCCGTACCCAGCGCCGGGTAATGCGTAGCGAGTTCTAGGCCATGAAAAATCTTCATCAGTTGTTCGCCATTCTGACAATCACAGGATTCGTCGTCCGGGCAATCTGGACGATGCGTGCGTCACCGCTTCTTGAGCATCGGGCGACACGCATTGCGCCGCATGTCATTGACACGCTGTTTCTCATCACGGGGATCATTATGGTCATTCAACTGCAGCTGGCGGTGCTGCAGAATTCCTGGCTACTTGCCAAGTTTGCCGGCCTGTTCTTCTATATCATTCTCGGCGCCCTTGCGCTGCGACACGGCCGACCGACAAACTTTCGAATCGCAGCGTTCAGCGGAGCCCTGTTGGCATATGCCTACATCGTTAATACGGCGATCACGAAATCACCGATTCCGTGGTAAGACTGGCTGGCTAGTCCTCTGGAACCAAACCGGTCTTGGTAGCATCGCTGGCTGCTGCTAGGAGGCGCGCCGTGTTGACCGGTTTGCTCATGACCGTGCAGTTATCGAGAGAGCGTGCATCGTTAACAATCTTCGATGTATCGCCTGTCACGATAAACGCTGGAATCTCCTTGTCATAAAACTCACGAATTTCATTGACGGCCTCGACGCCAGTCGAATCATCCAGTAGATGAAAGTCGGAAATTATGAGAGTAGGCATCGCATCAAGATGATTAATCAACGCCTTCGCTTCCGCCACGGATGCACCAGTCGCTACCTGGTAGCCTTCCGCCTCCAACAGAAGCCCCCACGCGTTGGCAACGTTGACGTCGTCTTCGATGAGAATGATAAGTTCGCCGCCAGCGTCTCGAACAGGAAGCTCAGCTCCGTCGTCCGCTTCTGTCATGGCGGTATGACCGTCAATGGTTGGCAGCAGCAAAGAAAAACAGGATCCGTTGCCGGGCGTCGATAGCACATCGATGTCAAATTCAAGTAAATCTGCCAGGCGCCGAACGATTGCAAGCCCCAAGCCGAAACCTTCTTTGTTAGAGCCTGGTGCCTTAACCTGATGAAACTCTTTGAAAATAGCCTCGAGCTGATCGTTTTCGATACCGACACCGGTGTCTTCGACTTCCACCGAACAACTTCCGTCTCTTTCAACGCAGCGCAGCTGAACTTGGCCTTTATCCGTGTAGCGAATCGCGTTTGAAACCAGATTCTGTACGATCTCCGCGAGGAGATTCGGGTCGGTTCGCACCATCGCGTCGCAAGATTCGGAAACAAACTTAAGGCCCTTGTGCGCAGCTTGCCTTGCGAATTCCGCAGACAAACGATCAATCAATCGCTGCATTGGAAATTCTTCAATTTCAGGTTTTACGGCACCTGCGTCCAAGCGACTGATATCGAGCAGGGAGTTCAAGAGATTGGTCATCGCCGTCAACGAATGCTCCTGATTCTCGATCATCTCGAGCGCTCGTTCGTCTTTCACCGTACGACGTAGCGCACCGTTCAAGAGGCTCAATGCCTGAACAGGCTGGCGCAAGTCATGACTAGCTGCAGCCAGGAATGCGCTGTTTGCTTTGTTCGCGCGTTCGGCGGCTTGCCGGGCAGCGATAATTTCCTGTTCCATCTTTTTGCGCTCGGTTACATCCCGAATCACGCTGGAAACGAATCGCCCTGACTCCGCATCTATAGGGCTCAGGCTGATCTCGACCGGAAACTCAGTGCCGTCTTTGCGCCGCGCCACCAGGTCAAACCCGGCACCCATAGGTCTCAGCTCCGGAGAACTCGCGAAACTTGCTCGATGACCGATGTGCCGCGCGCGAATATTTTCCGGCAACAACATTTCGATTTTCAGCCCGAGAAGCTCCTCGCGGTCATAGCCGAACAGCCGCACTGCCTGGTCATTTGCGGTGGCAATCGCGCCGGTCTCGTCCACGATTAGCATCGCGTCAGGCGCAGAATCGAGCAATGTCCGAAACCAGGTCTCGGACTCAGTAGATTGCATTTCTTTTGAGCCCCATAGACCCTTCGGTGGATTCACATTTCCCCGCAATTATAACGTGTATGACGTGCGTCGCAGTCCAACATTACGGAGAAGGATGAGAAATACGTATCGTCACCTATAATATGAAGAGCATCGCAATCGGATAGCAGAAGCTTTGGAATCTGACGACAAACCGGAAGTTTTCGACCACGCCACAATGCCGTTCGTCGCGCCCTGCCGGCGCATCTCGCCGCTGGCTCCATTTGGCTGGCTGCGAAAAGGCTGGTCGGATTTCAATCAGGCGCGCCAGCCGAGTATTGCCTACGGCATATTCATGGCTGTGACCATGGGGCTGGTATCGCTGTTGGCATGGCTGTACGGCAGTCACTGGTTCATGCTCGCCATGATCGGCGGCTTCGCCTTTCTGGCGCCGCTAAGCTGTATTGGTCTCTACGCGATTCGCGCTCAACTGGAGCGTGGCGAAACGCCATTACTGAGCCGCAGCCTGCGCGCCGCATTCAAACGCCATCTCGGCAATGAGATGATATTTGCATTGGCACTGGTCGTGATTTTCATGGTCTGGGCCAGGGCCGGAATGATGGTCAGTATTTTCCTGCCGGAGTCAGGAAATCCGGACCTTGCTGAATTAGCCCGATTTTTGACCGTCGGCTCAGTCATTGGTGCATTTTTCGCCATCGTAACGTTTTCGGCCAGTGCATTTGCGCTGCCGATGATCATTCATCGAGACGTCGACAGCGTTACCGCGATCGTTACGTCGATCAATGCTGTGCTGCGTAACAAACTCGCCATGATGATCTGGCTGAGTCTGATAATGCTCGGGTTGTTAATCGGAGTCCTGACCGCCTTTGTTGGCCTCGTCGTTATTCTTCCAGTGATAGGATACGGGGCCTGGCAAGGCTATCTGGAGACGATCGACGCAGATGCGTTTCCGCGCCACCGGGTCGGCGTTACATCGACGCCAAGGGATAAATAAATCGGGGTTTGTGCTTATGGCGACAGATCAGGCAGTCTGACATCGTCGCGTCTGGCAAGATGAGCTGAAAAGAATAACGAGAATACCTTTAAGTAAGGCAATACTTTATGGATCTTCAATCGAGTTACAACGACAAGGTTGTTCGCCAGTTTGCGATCATGACTGTCATCTGGGGCGTGGTTGGCATGCTCGTCGGCATCATCATCGCGGCGCAGCTGATCTGGCCACAGTTGAGCATGGATCTACCGTGGTTGACCTACAGTCGACTGCGTCCACTGCATACGAATGCTGTCATTTTTGCATTTGGTGGATCAGCGTTATTCGCAACTGCGTACTACGTTGTGCAACGCACTTGTCACGTGCGCCTCGCCTTCGACAAGCTGGCCGCCTTTTCTTTTTGGGGCTGGCAAGTCGTCATTGTTCTGGCCGCAGTTACACTGCCACTGGGTATTACCCAGAGTAAGGAATATGCGGAACTGGAATGGCCGATCGATATACTGATCACGCTGGTCTGGGTCGCCTTCGCGATCTGCTTCTTCTTCACCATCGGCAGACGTCGCGTTAAACACATCTATGTGGCCAACTGGTTCTATGGTGCCTTTATCCTGACGGTTGCGGTGCTGCACATATTTAATAACCTCGCCATTCCTGTTTCGTTGTGGAAGTCCTACCCGATCTACACAGGCGTCGTCGATGCGATGATGCAATGGTGGTATGGGCACAACGCGGTTGGGTTTTTCCTGACAGCTGGCTTCCTCGGCATGATGTATTACTTCGTGCCCA
>JBPCXZ010000254.1:0-5517 GCA_051008055.1 Woeseiaceae bacterium | reverse complement strand
TATCCATACGGTTGTTGTTGTCGAACCGGCCAACCGCGACGCTGCGGCTGTCATTATCGCCGAGCGATCTCGGAATACCAAAGGCCCCGCTACCATCACCAAAATAGACAAGGTTCGGGCTGGATGCAGCTACGACAATGTCCATGTTGCCGTCGTTATTGAAATCACCGACCGCAACGTCGTTCGCATTGGACGGGCCAAGTGTTGCCGCTAGCGTGAAGTTGCCGTTGCCATCATTGCTGTAGACAGCGTCGGCCTGGTCGCCGTTATTGGCCACAACGAGATCCAACGTACCGTTACCGTCGAAGTCGGCAAGCGCGACACCGGTATTGGCGCCCGTGTCTGGAATGGATATCGGCACGCTCAGAAAATCGCGCTGGCAGTTGCAGGACTCGCGAAGTGCGTCGGCAAAGAAGACCTGTACCGGCTGGCCTGACGCCGTTCCAACGACGATGTCTGCCACCCCATCGCCGTTAACGTCACCGGCCGCAACGGACTGGATAGTCGTGTTACCGAGATCCTGAACCGGCATGGTACTGAACGCTTCGGCAACACCCGCTGCCCTGATATCGGAGTTGTCTTCCTCGTTCGGATCAATCGGCACCGGCTGTGTGCCGGCTGCAGTACCGAAAGCGATAATCTCGGTGGCAATAGTGGTCGACGTTGCAAAGGCTATAGATGGACTGCCACCAACTGGGACACCGCCCACATCGCAGGTGAAATCTGTGCGGCTGGCCGCACCCTGCACGTCAAATGTGCAATTGACGGCACCCACGACCGTAACGGTGATACCAGCACCAATGAAGCTACCCGTAATCTGTACGTTCTCGCCGGCTACCGGCCCAACAGGGTTGTTCGTCGTAAACGTCCAGCGTAACTCCTCGCTCGGCAAGGCCGTGGCCGGAGCGACATCAATCGTCATGTTGAGATTAGCGCGACCAAGCGCGTTGATCGTCAGATCAAATGAGTCGGAGACAGTCTCTCCCTCCGGATCCATAGCGGTCACGATCACCGTGTAGATGGGCCCCGGGGCAAGGGAATCTATTTCGCGCGGAACACCGGAGAACAGACCCGTTACGCCGTCGAACGCAATGTTGGGCGGCTGGCTCGGCGACCAATCGGCTGTGTATGTCAGCGTGTCGACAATATCGTCGTCTGAGAAATTCACCGACACATCCAGCTCCCAGGGAGGGCAGACATCGCCGAGTCTGCACTCGATCGCCTGCTGTGGCCCGATGGGTGTAACCAGGACAGGCAGGTCATTGACGGGGTCGACATCAACTGGGATCAAGAATGGCGCGCTCACCCCGGCCGGAATGGCGTTGTCGGAGACCGTGGCCGCGACCAGAAGCTGGCCATTGAAATTGAGTGCCGGCGTGATCGATGTATCGCCCGCAAGCGTATATTCGTCAGTGGCGCCGGGCGGTAAGAGTGTCAGGACCATTTCATCCGGAACGAGGTTATCCGGGTCCACGATTTCGAGGTCCGCGAGAACGATTGTGAGTGTCGTGTCTTCGAGCGTGCTCAGGCCAGGCGGCACTACACCGACGAAGACTGGCAGGTCATTCACCGCGGTGACAGTGACCTGCAAGTTGAACACCGTGCTGTCGTCGAAACCGTCATTGACCGTCACGGGCACCGTAATTGGGCCGTTGAGATCCAACGCCGGCGTGATGGTGTTGCCGTCAGGTCCGCTGCGTGTATAGCTCGGAGTGGCGTCGGGGCTATCGAGCACAGTCAATGTCAGTGATTGGTCTTCCGCGTCCGACGCCTGCACGTGCGTCACTAGCAGGATTTCCAGCGGTGTCTCTTCCGGCGTTTCGATGAGCGGGGTTTGTCCGTCGATCACCGGCGGCGTATTTTCAATCAACAGGTTAGCACTCGCCACGGCTGTGCCCTGCAATGCACCCGTCAAGGCGACTGGCGTCACTTCGAACGTCAGGTTTGCTTCGATATCATCGACTGTGACCGTGTAGGTCGTGGCAACCGCGCCGGGAATGGCCGCACCATCACGAAGCCAGCGAAATGTTGAGGCGCCCTCGACATCGTCCTCGGCATCGGCGTAGGTGTATGAACCTGTCAACTGGTCACCGAGCGACGCCACGCCTGACGGATCCAGGTCAGTTGTTATTGCTATCGCGACACCCGATGCGGTCGGCGGCTGGTTGGCGTCAACGGTAAGCGTGAACAGCTCTAGATCAGATTTCTGCGACGGCGTGACGTCGGTGACTGTGACCGTAATATTGTAGGTGCCGTCGTTGCCGACCGTGGGAGAGCAGACAATTGATCCTGTGCCATTGCCAGCATCTGTCAGTGTGCAAAAACCCGGCAGATTCTGCGTGGAAAAGACAACACTATCACCGTCAGGATCCGACGCACCCAAGGAAATATTAAGCGGAATCGCAGCGGCTTCGATGACCGATTGCGCGCCGATCGGCGTCAGCACGGGCGGGTTATTCCCGACGACGTTGACGTTACGACCCACCTGCACGAAGTTACCGTCGTCGTCGGTCACATCGTAGGTCACGATCTTCAGCCCCGCAACGCTGGTATCGACCGGCAGGCCCGTGGTGTTAATCGAGCCGGTAATGTTGCCGTCTTCCGCGTCCGACGCCGTTGCCCCGGCATCGACATAGGTATCACCTTCCGCCACTGAAGCCGGGTTGTCGCCCGTAATGGTGATGATCGGCACAGTGTTCGCCAGCACGTTGACGTTACGACTCGCCTGCACGAAATTGCCGTCGCTGTCGGTCACATCATAGGTAACGACCTGCAGCCCCACGACACTGGTATCAACCGGCAGACCCGTGGTGTTAATCGAGCCGGTAATGTTGCCGTCTTCCGCATCCGATGCCGTTGCACCCGCATCGCTGTAGGTGGTGTTCTGCAAGACATTGGCCGGGTTGGCGCCGGTAATGGAAATGTTCGGCACAGTGTTCGCCAGCACGTTGACGTTGCGACTCACCTGCACGAAGTTGCCGTCGCTGTCGGTCACATCATAGGTAACGACCTGTAGCCCCACAACACTGGTATCGACGGGCAGGCCCGTGGTGTTGATCGAACCCGTAATGTTCCCGTCTTCGGCATCAGACGCCGTTGCACCGGCATCGCTGTAGGTAGTGTTCTGTAAGACATTGGCCGGGTTGGCGCCGGTAATGGTTATGTTCGGTGCAGTGTTGGCCAGGACGTTGACGTCACGCGTGACCTGGACAGAACTGCCGTTGCTGTCGGTCACCTCGTAAGTAACGGCGTCAACCTGCAGCCCTGCAACGGCAGTATTCAAGGGAAGACCCGTGGTGTTGATTGAACCGGTGAGGTTACCGTCTTCCGCGTCAGACGCCGTCGCCCCGGCATCACTGTAGTTTGCGCCTTGTAATACGCTGGCCGGATTGTCGCCAGTAATGGTAATGGTCGGTGCAGTGTTGTTTATCGTCACAGAGATCGAATCCGACCCCGGGCTGCCATCGCTGTCCGTCACGGCTGCCGTAATCACGTGTGAACCAACGCTCAAGGTACTGACGTTAATTGATCTACCGGTTCCAAGCGCGCCATTGACGTCTGAGGACCAGGTGATCTGATTGGAGAGCGGATTATCGTTGTCTTCAGCGTCCGTCGCGCCCGCTTCGAAATTGATTGACGTACCGGAGTCGAAGTCCGAATTATTTGCCGGTGCCGTGATCGTAACCGTCGGCGCGGCGTTAACATTTACGGTAATCGAATCCGTTCCGAGCAGCAGCTCCGAATCCGTCACTGAAGCTGTGATCGTGTGGCTACCTGCGCTCAGCGAACTCGTACTGATCCCACCGCCAGTTCCAGCCAGGGCACCGTCCAGATCCGACGACCACGTTATCTGGCTCGTCAGGATAGTGTCGTCGTCCTCGGCATCTGTCGCGGCCGCCGTGAAATTGACCAACGAACCAACATTGAATGTCGAATTGTTCGCCGGCGCTGTAATCGTCACCGTGGGTTCCACGGCGAACGCGGCCCCACCAAGCAAGAGCAAGACCAGCCCCAGAAGCAGGCGCATAGAAAGCGCGTTGTAATTAAAGAAACTCGATTCGTCGCCAGTATTTGTACTGGCAGAAAGGGACGGAAGAGACATTATAATGAGGCCATCTATTCTAATTGTTATAGGAAGCCGGCCCCGCACCACGGCATGCTGTATATGGGCCGATCATTCAATGCTAAGGATACAGCACTCGGAACCAAGTAACCGAGTGATTCTTCCGGTTTGAAAGTGTGAACTGGGTCACATTTTGAGAAACCCCGCAGCCGAGCGCCATAAGCGGCTCAGGCGAGTGACTGCACTGCTTTGCAGCGATTCGACAGCCGAATAATTTTGCGCACTTATGTCAAACACCAAGCCTGTTTAAGAGGTTTCAGCCCGGAGCTCCTGCTCAATATGTTCTAAGCGGTCAAAAAGTGCTTCATTAGTACTGCTTGGTAACTGCTTTTGAGTGCGGTCACGCCTTGCTGGCAAGGCCAGGTCAAATCCCAAGAATTGGCTCAAGTCTTCGCTTTTGTCCCAAAGATCATCGTAGTGCACTACAAACACGCCCTCAGCATTACCCCACGACTTCAGCTGCGCCTCATAGTTCAACACGTCCTTATCAAGAACTTCATACGGAACGCCCTGCCCAGCCAGGTGGTAAATATGCTCTTCAATCCAAGCCGATCCATGTTTTTCGCCCATGAGGGCGACGGATTTTGCGGCTTCCAGCGGCTGCCCAAAAACAAAGATGTATTTGGCGCTGTTCGCGAACTCGGGACGAAATAGATCATGCGTCTTAAGAAACGGTGCATTTAAACTTTCAATATCCGAAATTCTGACCAGCGTTTCCGATGCAATCCGCTGCAGATAGCCGCGAAGTACCTTTGGCAGAAAAGCGAATCGCTCGGCAGTCGCTGAACTTGCCACGGCTTCAAAGAGCAGCGTGCTACCAGCACGACCCGAGCTTGCGATGACGACAGGTTGGGTTCCGGAAAAGAAAATGCTCCGGAAAATTTTCTCAGCCATTCTTTTAGCACTACCTGCGAGGCTGCGGACTTTAACTTTCAAAAAAGAAACCCAGCTCCGCAAACCCATTTTCTTTTCATACCAACTCGTCAACTCCTGATTGAGGCTCAACGCTGAGTAGTTGTAACCGGCTAATGACTCGACAGGCAACCGAACTCTGCCCTGGTCCAAGCGGGTATGCGTTGCATCAGCTCCATCGCCTAAGTTGGAAATAAGGTTTGCAGATGGACTCACCGCAAGACCAAAATTATTAAGAACGGAGACCTGCCACTGATAGTCCCAGGTATCTAGCCCGGACTTGAGAGCCTCGAGGTGGCTGAGCTTTAACACCTTGGCCAGCCTGGCAACCTGCCAGTTCGAGCACTGCTTGGTAGCGTCCTCATGCAAATAGAAAATATTTTGTTCAGCGGCGTTCCAACGATCTGCCCACGTAGCCCAGCCCCAAACTTGCGGCAGGCCCACAAACGCAAGATTGTCTTGATCATAGAGTGACTTATCAG
>JBPCXZ010000253.1:0-2989 GCA_051008055.1 Woeseiaceae bacterium | reverse complement strand
AGCGCCGCTGGAAATTTGATACCGCTGCCGTCGTAGTCACGAAACGAGGTGAAACCGACCTTAATATCGGGAAGGTTTGCATCATTCAGAATCGTCGTAACAGCGCTCTTCATGATATCTAACCGCGACGGGTCGCCGGCGCTGGGGGTCAGTCCCTCGGGCGTCTTGTTCATACTGGCCGACAGGTCGAGCATGAAGATAAGATTTGGCGTGACGTCAGCTAGCCCCGGGTTGATAAACACCTCGAGGTCATCCGCATATGTGCTCGGTGCTGCAAACGTAAGCAAAGCAGCTAACGTGCCAATTCCAAGCTTAAATCCTTTTCTCTTGATATCCATAATGACTAATCCGACTGATAAGTGATTGGTACCTTCCTAGTACCGGTTAAGGACAGTTCCCTGCCAGGGCTGTCGCTGGTGCAGGTGCGACGATATAGCCACCCTGCTCCAATCGCGTCGTTGCGTTATTGTTATCCGTCGCGGTTGATTGAATTACAAACTTGTACGCCCGAAATTCGCTGTCTGTTCCTGGCGCAATGGTCGTGCCATCAAAACAGATTGCCAGATCGACCGACATATCTACTTCCTGGGTAGACGCGTCGCCATCCAGGTCCTGGTCATATGCGGTAGGCTCGGTGCGCGTTCGTGCGTCCGTCGCCCCCTCGCCAGCATTCAGGTTCAACAGGTTCGCCCACTGCTCCCGTAGCGCCGAGTTTGCGACATGTTGGGTACGGCTCTTGATGCGGTGATTGCTGGCCATAACTTCCTGCGAGCCAACGTCACGAAACATGCTGGTGCTCACAATCGTTACGATCAGTAACAACACCAAGGATGCGATCAGTACAGCACCACTTTGCCGACGCATTGATGAAGGGATTCGAACGTTCATCAGATAATGCCTCGCATGTTTTCGAGCGCTACTGCGAAACTTAGAGACTCTGGCGGTCGTGTACCCGACTGAATGATCAATTGTATTTCTGCAACTCGAACCTGGTTCCAGTTGGTAATACCGCTCGCACGTTGAAACGAGTCGATAGACTCATCAGCATTGGTATCCAGTCCGTATGCCACCGCCATGCCGAGAACACGTATCTGTTGTGCAACTGGGCCCTGGTCGTCGCCCATAAGCGGCTGGGCCGCGCCACCGTCGGTACCGCAATTCAGATTGACGCCGTCCACTGACAACAGGACAACTGACATCGCCGCTGCGGGCGCTGGATTTCCGATGCAGTCGATAATACCGACCCCGTCCCAAAACCGAATGGCGATTGAGTCGTTGGCGACGGTCTGAGTGCCCCCGCCAATTAAATTAACCGTTGCGGTAGCCTCGGTGCCGACTACTGTCTGACCTGCAGCGAATGGCCCAACTGCCGGGAACAGCGAAGCACGGTTCAAAATGCGTTGATTCGTCATCTCCGAGAATCCCGCCTGCTGCAGTACATTCGTGAACAGGATGTTGGCCAGACGCTCACTGTCCTGCTGCCCGGATTGCGACTGCTGATAAGAATAGGCTGCCCGGTTTTGGCCGAAAAAAGTCAGCAGACCGGCGAGCAAAAACAGACCGATAGCCATACCGATGAGCAATTCGACCAGACTGAAACCGCTATTTTTTCTCATCAGTTTCATGGGCGTGCTCTAACTGTGTAGGTGAAATCGCGTTGACTGTTCGCAGCTGAGCCCGTGCCTGTGTAATAGGTGCTGGCCATTTCCAGTCCGGAGGTCGCCTTGTTTTCGTTCCAGGTAACAGAAACTTCGAGCATCACCGGAAAGTCGACGCCGACGCGACGAATACGTGCGCTCGCTGCTGGCAAGCGATCTGAGATGCCGCCAGTGCCGCCAAATGAGCTGCCCGTCTGCGCCCACGCCTTAATGTTGTAGGCCGCTGTTTCCTGTGGTGTGCAAATATTTGCAGAACAATCGGTGCCCAACGCTTCTAATGCCGGACCCTCCCCACTCGTTCCGACATCAGCGATGACACCAGCGGAGCTGATTGAAATATCGAAGTCCGGAGAAATTGTTTGCCAGAACAGGTCATTGCTATTAATGCGAGATAACAGCGATGAAGCCTGCATGGATGCCAGGCTTCGGTCAGCAGCAACCTTAGTACTGCCAACCGCGATTGACTGCAATGCGCCGATTCCTAGCAGGCCGATGACGATGATCAGAAATGCGACCAACGACTCGATCATGGCAACACCGGATTGATTCTTCATTAACTTCATCAATAAATCCTTACGGGCAAGCCAGTTCCGTTCCCGATCGGTCCTCGACAACTGAATCATTGTCAGAATCGGTCGCGAGTCGAACGCGCCCATCTACCGAGACAATCACTCCGCGTGCGCGTTCTGCGGCATTGTTGGGGCCGCACAACTTGATTGTTCGGGCACTGCTTGAAAATCCATTGCGATTAAAAACTATTGAGCCTTGCGCGCCCACAATGGCCATTTCTGTGGCTGTGTCGGCTGTAAGTGCTTCGCGAGCGAAAATTACGTTGCCGCCAGTATCGATAACCAGCCAGCCGGTACTCCAGTCCGCGCTGCCTGAGCAAGCGGTTAGTCCAGCGTTTGCGGAACAAACAGTGACATTCAGTCCTTGCTTGGCCGCTTCCGAACGAGCAAGTCGCAGGCTGGATACCAGGTCGTTGGTTTCCGTAGACAAGTTGCTGTTGATGGAAACGCTTTGAAAGGACGGCACTGCGATAGCGGTGATGATGCCGAGAATTGCCAGCGCTATCAGGAGTTCAAGCAGGTTGAAGCCATGCTGGGCTGTGTACGTCGAACGCACAGCAACACGCTGGCGGCTTCTACCGTCGCGTATCCGATTGCGATTTGCTGCGCTTACATGGCGCATGGACTGCTCCCAGCTAGGTTTTTTCTTACGCTATACATCGTACGGGTTTACCTTGTTACCCTCCGTGTCCCTGTTCACAATATGGTGACCGGGTCACGTCACAAATCGCTGGCTAACGTATTGATTCTAACGCAGATTGC
>JBPCXZ010000252.1:0-6301 GCA_051008055.1 Woeseiaceae bacterium | reverse complement strand
ACAATGCCGGAGTACACCGAAATTTTTAGCGGTGTGCGACGTCTGCTGGCCCCGAATCCATCAATGATGACCGGGCCGGGTACCAACACCTATCTTATTGGTGAAAGTGAAGTTGCGGTTCTGGATCCAGGGCCAGCAATGCCCGCGCATATCGACAATATCGTAGCGAGGACGACCGGCCCGATCCGCTGGATACTGGTGACGCACACTCACCCAGATCACTCGCCAGGTGTTCGACTGTTGGCAAAAGAAACCGGCGCCGAAGTTCTTGGGATGGTTGCGCCAAAAGGCCAGCATCAGGACAAGACATTTCTCGCCAATCGAATTCTTGCTGACGGCGATGTACTGCAAACCGACGAATTTCGCTTGCAGGCAGTGCATACGCCGGGTCATGCATCGAATCACATATGCTTCCTGCACGAGCAACACCAACTCTTGTTTACGGGCGATCACATCATCGACGGATCGACCGTCGTAATTGATCCGCCAGACGGCAATATGAAGCACTACATCGATTCCTTGCGCCGCTGCAAAGAGCTCGCCTGCGCCGCGTTGGCGCCCGGGCATGGCGGGGTAATTGAGGATCCTGACAGGGCTATCGATTGGATCATTGAGCACCGCCTGCAGCGCGAGGCCAAGGTCCGGGCCGCTATGGAGGCCAACCCTGGTCTGTCGAGCCACGAGCTCGTGCCGCACGTCTACAAGGATGTCGATCCAAAGCTGTTTGCGTGGGCAGAACGGTCGTTGCTGGCACATCTGCTGAAATTGCAGGAAGAGGCAAAAGAATCTTGATATACCGCGTGACTTCGCATAGCTTACGCGTGCTGAATTCGAGGTAGCCCTGCATGACTTTTGTTGTCACCGAATCTTGTATCAAATGTAAATTGACCGACTGTGTCGAAGTCTGCCCGGTGGACTGTTTTCACGAGGGTCCAAATTTTCTGGTTATCGATCCTGACGAGTGTATTGATTGCACGTTGTGCGAACCCGAATGTCCGGTCGAGGCGATCTTTTCCGAGGACGAAGTGCCGGAAGGTCAGGAGCACTTTCTGGAGCTGAATGCGGAGCTGTCCCAGCAATGGCCGGTGATCACGGAAATGCAGGATCCGCCTGACGACGCCGACGAATGGCGTGAAGTCAAAGACAAACTGCAATACCTGGAGAAGTAGGCAGGCCTGGCGCCGCTACATCTTCTGCGCGTCGTCGTACATCCGGGTAAGAAAAGAACGAATCGCCGGTTCCGCCTCAGCACGCGTCATCAACTGCTGTTTTTCAAGAATGACCGCCATGTCCTTCAGGCTGCGCTTGCCGTCAATTAGCGACATGATGAACGCATAGATCTGGGTCGACATTGCCTGCGTCCTGAATGAGGGCGACAGTGGCACGGGCTCTTCACCCGTGACAATCCAGTCGGGCAGGGCGCGATATCGTGCAGGCGCATCAATCGCACGTTCCTTGTAGGCCGAAAATGTAAACACTTTTTCCTGGCGACCGTGGCGGCTGGCAGGCGAGCACATATAAGGAATCGTGGCCTCGGAAACGTAAGGGTCGGAAAAGCCGTTTTCGGCGACTATGCCCTTGGTTTCCTCGGGGCTGTATTGAAGTGCGCGCTGCGGGCTCGAAAAAGCCAGCGAGCCAAAGTTAACCCAGCGCCCATTGTCCTTGAGTAGCATGTTGATGCGGGCAGCTAGCACGGGAAAGTCTTCCGTAATGATGTCGATGAGCCAGGGCGTAACTACCGTATCGAACGACTGGGCCGCAAACGGCGCGCGCAGTGCGTCGCCCAGCACCAGGTGAAAATTGTCATCAGTGGCCTCTGGTGCTGCCAGCGTACGCAAGACTGCATCGTCTTCCAGTGATTTCGGTGCGATAGGAAACTCGTACATCTTTAGCTTGTCGCCGCGGCTAACCGCACTGGCAACCAGCATCAGCATCGGGTTGAAGTCGAGCGCCGTCGTGCTACTGCAGGCGAACTGGGTATGAATGTCGTACGCAAGCCGTCCTGCGCCTGCCCCGAGTACCAGGACGTTGCCGAGTTCCGCATTCTCGTGCAGCACAGCACGGATCTGCTTCATCGAGGCTTCATTTTCTGTATCACCCCAGGCCCAGTCTCGGTGCACGTTCGCGTAATACGTGTTCAGGCCCTGATCAATTGGCAGGCGCGTGCGCATTGCGAGGTAGGTTTCGTAATTGCCGCTGGTCGACTGTACATCCAGCGGCTGCATCAGTTTCTGCAAGTAGCGCCTGTGGGTGTCAACCGCCTCTCGATAGCGTTCAAGACGGCGCCGTGTCAGCGGCCGCATGTCCTTGTCCTTGAGTTCCGCGTCCAGGCCGGCCGTTTCATGGCTGAGCTGCTGCAAGGCGAATTGCATTCTGCCGCGCCATTCTCCGAGGCTGGCCTCGGGCTCGGCGAACATCCACGGGATCTCTTCGAGCAACGGAAATTCGATCTTGCACGCGGAGCAATGCAGGCTGGTTTTCTTCTCAGCCAATGGCGACTTGTCGCAACGCGGGCAGGCGAGCTGATTCAGGAGAGTGTCATGCATGCGCGGAGTATAACAACGAGAAACGGCCAGTCGCGAAACGACTGGCCGTTAACTCTGTTACGTGTGCTCGCTAGCTCAGACGCTAATAAAACCATTAACAATCGGTTCGAACGCGGTAAGGCTGTCTTGCAGTGCGGCGTTGCCGAGACCGTGGCCGGGGAATATATTGCCGAACTGCCCCTGCTCACCATGCAGCGCCATGTAGTTCAGTAGCACCGTGTTCACCAGTAGATTTACGTTATTCGCAGCTGGCGTCGCAGCGCGCTGGACCGAGCCGTCCGCACTCATGTAGCCGATTTGCTGATGCATTGCCTGTTCTTCCGGCGTAGCACCGATTATTTGAGGGCGGGATCCCGGGTTATAGACCAGGAAGAATGAGCCGGCAGTCGATGAGTTATCACTCGACCACTCGCCTTTACCACGGCCTTCTGCGGTGTTGTCAATCGCACCGTTGGAAGACAGCGAGCCATCACTGAAGACATACATCATCAGCGGAACTCCGCGGCGAGCAGCATACTCGAGGCAAGCGCCCATACAACGTCCTGCGCGCTCGTCCTTGACCTCGCCTTCTGCGCGGCGACCACCGTGGTAGTCGTAACCGCCCATCTCAACGCAACCGGCGCCGGCGTAGCCGTTAACGACCAGTTTCATGATGGATGCAGTCTTCTGGAATTCGCGAGCGTCGCGGTCACCGGCGTTCCACTCAGCCTGAGTGAAGATACCTGTTCCCGGTGCGCCCGGCTGGTCAACAATCTCCGGATCGAGACCCGGGTCGATTGGAACACCACCGAAGCGATCAGCAATATCAGCTGCTTTCAGGTAGCCGCAATTGACCATCTCCTTAAGCACAGCATCGCGGGTAATCTCAGTAGAGACATTCTGCGACTTTGATTCACTGATGCGGTAGATAGACTCCATGACGGCCGTCGCATCTTCCTTGGTCAGAATACCTACCAGGTCACCGGTGTCGACCAGGTTCGTCACGTCAGACGGACGGTCGACCTTGGTCGGACGCAGTTCCGGGTCATACAGCATCTGCGGCAGCATGGAGTTGCCACCCGAATCTGTCGTTTCCGAGCCAGCCAGGGTAACGATGCTGCCATCAGCACCGAAACCTGGCACGCCAGAAGTGTTAAGACCTGCTTTCGCAATACCGTACATTGGGTTATGCGGGTTGTTACCGGTATCGTTATCCGAACGAGCCGGAATAACGGCACCATTGATAAACGCTTCATTGCCCGCGGTTAGGCTGTTCATGATGCCGCGGCGGAATGCGCTGTCGAGATGAAAGCCAAGTCCGAGATCAAAATTCTCGTATGGCAGACCCAGCGTCGGATCTGTCAGACCAGGAACCATGTCGCCCGGCAAGCCTTGTCTTTCGTAACCGTTGGTCGACAGGAAGTCACGTTGACCGCCTTCCTTACCGATCAGCACGTTCGAGCCGGCGATATTCGCGCCACCTGCAAGGTCGAAGCAGATGAACGGAATCTTGCCAGCGCCGTTGGACGCAATGTTGCAAGGGTTAGTCAGCAGAGCCTGCAAGTCCGCGGAAAGATTGGACTGTGCAAATGCTTCACGCGGGTTCGCAAACAAGCTGAGCACTCCGGCACCGGTTGTATACGCGGCACCAGACATGAAGCCCTGGGCGACAAACTGGCGTCGTGTGACAGGACGCGGATGGTCGCCATGAAACTGCGGCGCATCAAAATTACGTTTCTTAGCCATAATCGTATTCCTTTCCAAATCCTGTCTTTACTGAATCAAAGTAGCTGCGCTGCCGAGCATCGTTGCGCAAACACCTTTCGATATTGCGCGCGTATCACTCGGGGTTGCGCCTGGTGGCGGGTTAAGCAACCGGTCGATCAGGTTCGCCGGACGGCCACCGCTAGGGGTGTTGGCCGCAAGCTCACCGTAAACCTCTGCGAAAGCAGGCTGTGTCGCAATGCCAGTACCCATGATGTCGTTGACCAACTTGTTGACGTAGACGCCACGGTTGCCGACTGAAAACGCCGTACCAGGTGCCGCGCCGAAGTTAAAGCCCGGGAACTTGGTTGCAGCACTCGGGTTCGGACTAGCATTCGTACCGATCATCGCGTCGCAGTAAGCAATCGCAAGCTGGGCGATCGCAACCTGATGCGATGACAGGAAGGTATCAATGCTCTCCACTGCCGGCAGCGACTGCCTCAGTTCCTGGAACGTCATGTCGACGTTTGCGAACTGCATGCGATCGACGCCTGTAACAGCTGAGTAGGTCGCATCAATCTCATCAAAAGTCTTAATACCAATCTTCGATGCTGCAACCAGATCAGACTCGACAATAACCAGCATTGGGTCATCAGGGCGGTTGAACGACGACGCAGCGAGGCGATCGAATGTCAGGAAGAATTCGTCATCCGCCGGTCCTTTCTCAAGCGGCAGTACCGCGCCGAGAGTAGACAGTGGCTGGCCGAGTTCCTCGAACAACGCTGCACTGAGCGTGTCGTCCATCTTCGCGTAGGTTTGACCCACGGGTAGTTCTATACCGTTCATCGCGATTCGGACACCCTCAATCGGAATGCCTTCCGGCGAAGAACCATCAAGCGTTACGAAGTGCGGCTTGTCGAAGAGGTACGCGTAGGTATCGTATTGCGCAACTTCAAAGAGAATGTACGAAGAGTCCGCCATGGTCGCGTCACCCGGGTACAGAATCTCAGAGACATTGAAGAGCAGGAAGAATTTCTCACCTACACCAACATCAAAGTTTTGCGTCACTTGCTCTGGTGTCAGCGCGCGTCGATGTACCGCAGCCAGTCTGACAGTACCCATGAACGTATCGTCACCACCAACTTCACTACCGATCACGACGGCGAAGGTGTCTTGCCAGTCGACGAACGTGCCGCCAGGAATCGGGTCAGTTGCAGACCGCAATTCGCCATTAACGTAGATGCGGCGACCGTCAATCGGGTGATAGGTAGCGACAACGTGCTGCAGAGTCGCTTGCAGTACCTCGTCGGCATCCGGTGTCGATAGTGCAGGGTCACCGTTCAGGTTAGTGAGCGGATTGCCCTGAGCGTCTGCTGCGTTTGTGCGCAACAGGAAGTCGTAGTTATACAAGGTCTGTTGCAGCGCAAAGTTGCGGCTGGTCGAATTCGCCGAGTAGCTGACGATTCGCGCCATCTCCTGCGTAACGTTTGCAGGCACAACCCAGGCTTCGATAGAGAATTCGCCGGATTCTTGCAGTACGTCATACAGTTTTCGACTGGAGGTCGTAGTGGCTTGCGCCCGACCGCCGTTGGTTGTAATGCCCCAGCCACCAAACCAGGTAACTTCGGATGACAGGTTCAGATCAATCGCAGGATCAACACCACTGGTGTCAAATGCGACTGTGCCGCTGCCGGTCTTGAATTCCCAAAGTGCAACCTGTGCATCTTCGAAGCGGTTACCGCCAGAGGCGATCGTACCGTCCACGAGGCGCAGCGCACCTGAAGTGACGAGCGTCGGGTCAACCTGCGTTTCGGCGATCAGGCCGGCGTAGGTGGCGATAGCCGTTTCCATTGCGGCGCCGTCGGCGGCACAGCTGGCGGACCAGCAGTTATGGAATTCATTGCCAAGGCGCTCTACAAAGCGTGAGTTGGCCGGCGTGTCGAGGTTCATCTTCGACTTGGCCGCGTCGTACGCTACGTTCACATCCGGATCGGCAAAGTAAGGCTGGATTGCGTTAGCTGATTCTGAGCTATGGCAAGCCGAGCAGTACTGCGCGAGGTACGGCTGATAAA
>JBPCXZ010000251.1:0-7356 GCA_051008055.1 Woeseiaceae bacterium | reverse complement strand
TTGTTTCCCCAATAAAACGACGTGTAGCCGGCTAGTTTGAAGGTTTTTGAGCCTGATTTCAGGGTTTTGTTCCGCCCCATTTGAAATGACATAAAAAACGCTTTTTGTGACTTAACTCCATGAATTTGGCCTTGTTTGACGACAAACTGCCATTAATGACCAGTTACAAAACATTTTTCGGCCTGAGCAAAGAGCCGTTCGCTAGTATTGCGGCCGGTAACGATGTCTTTGTCGCCCCCCAAATTTCCTCGGCGATGTCCAGTATCAAGAAAGCACTGGCATCAGAGGAAGCCGTCATCACCGTTTCAGGCCCAGTAGGGGCTGGTAAAACCACGATCGCAAGACGCGCGCTCGAAAGTGCAGCAGAATTCCATATTATCGTTACGATCGGTCGAATTCAGTTCGGTCATGACGAAGTACTCGAGCTCTTACTCGCAGGTCTGGGTGTTCGCCAGTTACCCAAGAGTACCGTCCACCGTTTCGCAACCTTTCGACGAGTGTTGCAGCAGTACGCTGAGCAGAAAACACGAGTATTCATACTTATAGAAGATGCAACTCGAGTCGGATTGGATGCATTGTCAGAGCTTGAAGCGGTGACCGCGGCCGATGCCGGCGTTTCAGATGGAGCAAACTTGATCTTGCTTGGCGACGAAAGCCTGCGAGAATTTCTGCGAAACCCGCGGCTTGCTCGAGTCAAACAACGTGTGCGCGCCCAGCAGACTATAGCTGCGCAAGATCAGACCGAACTACGCGCCTACCTCAAACACTGTTTCCGCCTGGCCGGCAAAGAGTTTGACGAGATATTCTCAGAGGACTGCGTCGCTAGCTTGCAGGCTTTGAGCGATGGCATTCCCAGAGTTGTTAACAACATAGTTGTCGCGACGCTTTCTGCCGCCGCTGAACAAGGACAAGCCAAAATTGACGCCAGCTTGATCGAACAGATCGCAAGTGCCGAATTTGGTCTGACGGGTGAACACCGAGTCGCAGACATAGAGGCCGCGGTTTCAGTTGCAGCCGACCCACTACCAGAGTTTGAGCCAGAGCCGGAGGTTGCAACACAACCGGAGCTGATTCCCGAACCAGAACCAGAGCCAGAGCCGGAACCAGAGCCAGAGCCGGAACCGGAGCCGGAGCCGGAGCCGGAACCAGAGCCGGAAGTGGCTCCGATTCAGCTTGAAGAGACTTCAGACGAAGAAGCGATTCCGGAACTCATTCAAGATACCCTGCCCGACCTGCAAATTCTCGCACCGCAATTGATGCCGGACGAAGAACCTGAAGCCGAGGCACTTGTAGCACCTGAACTTCCGCCGGCACAGGAAGCAAATCAAGTATCGGAACCTTTGCAGGACATTGAACCGGCCGAGCCAACGCACGACGCCACTGAATTCGAGCTCCCAATCTTGACCGGCGTCTTTCCGGAAGCAGAAGCTGATATTCAGCCAGAGCTGCCTACGGAGTCTGAGCCGGAACCCGTCCTTGTTGAGGCAGCGCCTGAGCTGGTTGCTGAACCAGAACCAGAGCCGGAGCCAGAGCCGGAACCAGAACCAGAGCCGGAACCAGAGCCAGAGCCAGAGCAGATCCTAACGACTGAGCCAACGACCGAGGATTCGGGTGAGGTTCCTGCCTGGGAACGAGATCCAACCTTGGCGCAGTTGCGGCCCGACCTCGACGCGCTCGAACGCGCCATGTCCGTTGCACAAGGCGATGAAGGCGACGCCGACCCATCAGTAGCGGCAGAGAACATAGCCAAGGAAGCGGCGCGAGTGGCAGCGGAAGAAGCTGCCGCCAAAGCAGAAGCCGAAATTCCGGAAATTGTTCCGGAAATTACGCTAGACAAACAGATTCAGGCCAAGATTGAAGAGGCTACCGAGGCACTCAATCAGACACAGCTAGATGCAACGGCGGAGTTGAGAGACGAATCAGTAGAGTCTGAGGCAACGCAAACTCCTGAGGCTGCTGACCAGCCGGCGGCAGAAATAAGCCAGAAGTCTCAGGAAACTGAAATCACTCTGGACCTTCCATCCAAGGACGCCGAGAAGGCCGATCAGGAGCTGGAAAAAATCGCGAGCGAACTGGCGAAAGCCAAAACGCTCGAAGATGTCGATGACATGGCCGCTGAAACATTGTTTGGCGAAGAATTCAGCATGATGGCAGCCCAGGTTGCCGCTAATGCTCCGCCGATTGGTGGCGAGACAGAAGTTGCAAAAGGCACATTACCTGGCGAAACCGGCGAGTCCATGGCGCTAAGCCTCGAGGAAGACGATCAGGATGCGGCTTTAGAAACAGAAGCCCCGGATACGTCTTCGTCGCAAAGACTGCAGGTTCTGCGTGAAATGAATCATGTAAGTCCTCCGCCTGGAGCACCACCAAACCCTGAATCCTCAGAATCTATTGTGATGTCTGGCGGTGGCGTAGAACTACCGCCCGCAGAGAATAGTGACTCAGTTGGCTCGATCGAGGACCAAATTAATACATCGATGACGCAAAACCTCAAGGCGCTGAATATTAATCACCTGCCGCCTGCTACAAATGACTTTGACGATGATGACGAAACCGTCGAAAAAACCGGGTTCTTCGGTCTGTTCAAACGCAAATAGCCAAGCTACATCCCAACGAAAAAGAGCCGGGCATTCGCCCGGCTCTTTGCTTTTCAGGTCAATGACTGCGTTTCACTTCTCGTGAAGAATGTCCCACATGTAGTCGACGTGCGAGCCACAGATATCATTGAGTTCTGCACCCATATCGTTGTCATCCGCGTAGATTGCCTCGATCGCCGCAGAGCGGGCAGCCAGCAGAGACTTGTGATCGGCAGCCGTCATGGTCTGCAGACGTCGATACAAGCCACCAACGACGTGTGAAGACCAACCCCAGGATGTGAGCGAGCCGTCTTCAACCAATCCATCCATGATCGGCGCAACGTGTTCGGCCACGATTTCGTCAGCGCGCTCTTCGCGGCTGCTATCGCAGAAATGATAGACGGAGAAACCTGCCGCTCCTCGTGTTTCGCTGGAACCGCCACTTTCGACCTGCCAGATGTAGTCGTCGTGTCGGGTACATCCCGGGCCTTCAACTTCTTCTTCGACGTCCGCTTCATCTTCGACCGCTTCGTCGGCCTCATCGCCATCGCCGTCATCCCCCGCGCCGGTAATCGCGTCACTGCCGTCCAGCAGCGCATCCAGCGATTCCGCCTGGTGATAGAAAACCCGCGACCACTGGCCACCGGTGTGATGCGCAAGCCATCCCCAGCGCGCGATGGTGCCGTCATCGACCAGCCCATTCAGCCGCTCGGCATCTTCTGCAACCGAATCGTCTGCAACAGCGAATGGGCCAGAACATTCGTAGTAGCTGGCATAGGTGTACATCTCAGGTGCTTCTTCGTCTTCCTGGGCCAGGCTCATCCCGCTCATCGCGACAAGTGCCGTACTCGCCAATAACATTATGATTTTTCTCATTATTATTTTCCCCAATGCTTGCACGAATTGTGCATTGCTTTGAGTATAGACCAGCCGCTCCAGTTTGCTTGGCTGGCGGCGTTATTCTTCAGCCGCGGCCAGCGTGGCGTCGATATAGCGATCGATAAGGTCGTCCAGCATCGACAACGGCAGCGCACCCTGGCTTAACACGGCATCATGAAAATCACGCAAATCAAAAGCATCGCCTAAGGTTACTTCGGCGCGGTCACGCAGCTCCCAGATTTTCAGCTCACCTAACTTGTATGACAGTGCTTGCCCTGGCCAGGATATGTATCGATCGATTTCGGCCCGTGCGTTTGCGGCCGTCAATGCCGTGTTCGCCATCAGGAAGTCGATAGCCTGTTGCCGCGTCCAGTTCTGCGAGTGTATGCCGGTATCGATAACCAACCGGCACGCTCGCCACATCTCGTAACTTAAGCGGCCAAAATGTTCATAGGGTGTTTTGTAGACGCCCATTTCAACGCCCAGCTTTTCGGAATATAGACCCCAGCCCTCACCGAAAGCACTGAAGCCAAGCGTGCGGCGAAACGCCGGTACATTCTCCAGCTCAAGCGACAATGCATTTTGATGGTGATGTCCCGGCACTCCTTCGTGCAACGTTAAGGCCGGGATTTCATACAGGGGTCGCTGATCCAGCGCGTAGGTATTCACCCAGTAGGTACCACCGTTCTTGGCGTCAGCCGGCGCCCCCGAATACGCACCCGTTGTGTAGTTGGGCGCGATCTCATCCGGCACGGCAACGACGCCATAACTCTGGCGCGGCAATTTGCCAAAGAACCCCGGCATCAGGTAGTCGATACCTTTTGCTACATGCGACACTTTCTGGAGCAGCTCTTCGGCTGTTTCCGCGTAAAACTGCGGGTCGGTCAGGAGAAACTCTGTGAACTCCTCGAACGTGCCATCAAACTCGACTTCGTCAATGATCCCTTCCATTTCGTCACGGATACGGGCGACCTCGGCCAGCCCGGTTGCATGAATTTCATCGGCGGTGGTGTCCGTTAAGGTTGTGTAGCGGCGAATCTGGAATGCGTAAAACGCTTTGCCATTGGGTAGCTGTTCAGCGCCGATCGTCGCTGATGCCTGATACTCACTGGCCAGGAAATCAGCAACCGCTGCAAAGGCCGGCATTACCTCGTCTCGAATAACCCGCGCGCCCTCCTCCTGAAGTCTTGCCTGATCAGCCGCAGAAATCCTGGCACTGATCGACTCGAACGGTTCATAAAGGCTGCTGTCTTCTGCATTTTCTTTCACCTGCGCCTGCACGGTAGGCAGAACACCGTCGATAACAATCTGTGGCAGAACAAAGCCATCTTCAACTCCTTGCCGCATGTTCTGAATGTTTTCGTCAAAATATCTAGGAATCTCGCGCAACCTTGCCAGGTAATCTTCATAGTCTCCGAGCTCCTGCATCGACAAACTGCTGCTGGCCCGCAGCGCGCTCATGAAGAACCCCCAGAACGTATTGAATGGAATCCGTGACAGGCCAAGTTCCGTGGCGCCAATCGTGTCCTCCAGCTCCCAGATCAACAGGTCCACGTTAACCTGGCCATCCAGTGACATCTCTGCACGATTGATATCGCGGGCCCTGGCAAGCAGGATGCGATTGGCCTGCAACACGCGTTCCTGGCTGGCCGGCGTAACAGAGCCCAGTTGATCATTAAATTCGTAAACACCGGCACCGGTTGCCGCTGCCGGATAGGTCTGCAGATACAACTCCCAGTAATCCGCGATGACGTTGTCCAGTTGCGCATCCGCTGCCGAGTGCGTGTCGGCGCTGGCAAGGCTCACGACAAAAGTGGCGGCCAACAACATGAAGGTCTGAATTTTTCGCATTGGAAATCCTGCTTGTAGGACGAAGTGGCAATTAAATGCGTTGGACACAATAGTCACCGACGCTGCCTTAACCCGCACTTTCTCAAGATGCTTGAGAAAGCGCGGTCCAAGCAACCTTGCTATTAGTCTTCTAACGCTTCCAGCGACTTCAGGCGCGCAGCTTCAAACTCGTCGCCTTCGTTCCAGGACGGCATCTCGTCGGCGTTGGCAATAGCAAGCCCGGTCCAGAATCCAATCTTGGCATCTTCGATCATGCCTTCAAGATTCCAGTTCGGATCGTATTCGTCCGACGGCTGGTGGTAGTGGTTTGACGTGTATTCCTCAACCACTTCTCTGCCCCACTCCGGCGGACGATCGATGTAGTCCGTACCCGGATCCAGATACATAGCCGGGACACCGATTTTGGCAAAGCTGAACTGATCCGAACGATAGAAGTATCCGCGATCGGCAAACTGGTCCGGTTTCACGACACGGCCTTGCTCTTCTGCGTACTTGATCACCAGGTCATCGATCGATGTCTTGCCAAAGCCGATGTAGACGATGTCATGCGTTCGACCATGCAGATTGCCACCGTCATAGTTTAAGTTGGCTGCGATCTTGCCGGGCTGAATCGTTGGGTTCGCGGCGTACCATTTGGAGCCGAGCAAGCCCTGCTCTTCTGCGCCGACGAACAGCAACATGACTGAGCGACGATGTCCTTCTGGCAGTGCTTTGAATGCTTTCGCCATCGCCAGAATCTGCCCGACGCCCGATGCATTGTCCATCGCACCGTTATATATAGTGTCGCCATCTTCATTGGGTGGGCCGATGCCGAGATGATCGTGATGCGCGGTGAAGATGACGTATTCGTCTTTCAGCACCGGATCGCTGCCTTCGAGATAGCCCAACACGTTAGCCGTAGTAACGCTATTCACCTCGACATCGAGCGACAAAGACGTGTTTATGCCCAATGGCACCGCTTCGAAATCGCTGTTGTAGGCGGCTTCGCGCAATTCATCGAGGTCCTTGCCGGCCATCGTAACAAGCTCTTTGACAGCGTCTTCCGTCATGAATGACTTAAACTGCATGCGCGCTTCATCGCCAACCTCTAATTCCATTTGCGGCCCGATATTCGAGGTCTGCAAAACCTGGAATGGGTAGCCCGCTGACGGCGTGGTGTGAATGATAATTGCCGCTGCTGCCCCGTTCCTGGCGGCTGTCAGGAATTTATAGTCCCAGCGGCCGTACCAGAGCCGGGTTTCGCCGGCAAATAACTCAGGATCCCAATCCGGGTCGTTGTTCATCAGAAGAACGACCTTGCCGGTAACATCAATATTCTTGTAGTCGTCCCAACCGAACTCCGGTGCCTGGATGCCATAGCCAGCGAAGACGACTTCTGCGTTCTCTATAGAAGGTGTCGAAGTCTGGTTGTCACCATTCATTGTGAAGTCTTCGTAGTACTCGAAGGACACTGAATTGCCATTACCGGAGAAGGTCCAACCTTCCTCCGGCGGTAGCGTATTAACGCTGACCATCTGGAACGGCTGTTCCCAGCCACCGTCTGCCGCCGCTGGCTTGAGACCGATATCCTGCATTTGCTTTACAAGATACTCGCGCGTCATCAGATCACCCTTGGTTGCCGGGCCACGACCCTCGTACGAGTCATCGGAGATCTCGATCATGACTTCACGGATATATTCCTCAGTGATGTGCTGTGTCGCGTCGCCTGTCGATGCTGCGGTTTGCTCTGCAACGTCAGCAGGCTGCTCGTCGCTGCTGCACGCCGAAATCGCCAGAGCGAGGCCGGCTAATGAAATCGTAAATTTGTGATTCAACTTGAGTCCCCTCATCAAAATCAGTCGTGCATGGTATTGCGATAACCCTGTGGTTACCAGTCAGATATGGACTAAGCGGCGAATACCTAGTCTTTTCGTACGACGTAGATTTCGACCTGGCCTTTCGGGCCGATATACCAGGAGGCGATGGTGCTGGTGATACTGACCACCAGTGCGCCAAACATCGCAGAAAACAGGCCTTCGACCGTGAAGCTATCGAGCATCGCCGCGACCAA
>JBPCXZ010000250.1:0-5040 GCA_051008055.1 Woeseiaceae bacterium | reverse complement strand
CGGTTTGCCGCGGTAATTATGTCGCCGCTGAGCAAGCCTCTCTGCTCCGCCGGGCTGTCAAGAACGACGCTTGTCACCTCGATTCCGCGCGTCGAGCTCGTCGACGATTCAGCAAATTCTGCGCCTTCGAGTCCCGGATGAACATCGGCGCCGATACTCAGGTTTGCAACGCGTCGCTCGCCCAGTGTCGCGACTGTAGAAAACGCTTCGTCGCCACGAACATAGTCAATCTTGACCTGCTCGCCCGAGCCCATCAAACCAATCGAATTTCGCAACTCGGATGCACCCGAAATCTTCTCGTCGTTGACGGCGACGATGATGTCGTCGACGCGCAGTCCGGCTTTTTCCGCAGCGGAATCGGGTTCAATCAATGAAATCAATGCGCCGCTTTCGATGTCAATTTCCAATGCCTTCGCGACTTCGCTGTCGATAGTCTGGATAGATACTCCCAGCAGGCCCCGGCGTACTTCGCCGAAGTCGAGCAGCTGTTGCATGATCGATTTGGCAATCTCTGTAGGTACTGCAAAGCCAATGCCGACGTTGCCACCCGACCGGCTGATGATGGCTGAGTTGATGCCGACCAGTTCCCCGCGCATGTTGACCAGCGCGCCACCCGAGTTGCCGGGATTGATTGATGCGTCGGTCTGGATGAAGTCTTCGTAGCCATTGCGACTGATACCGGTTCGGCCCAACGCGCTGACGATGCCGGACGTTACGGTGTGGCTGAGACCAAACGGATTGCCGATTGCCAGGACGAAATCACCAACCCGTACGATCTCGGAGTCTCCGATCGGCATTTCAACAAGGTTGTCTCCTTCCACCTTAATAACAGCGATGTCGGTTGCTTCGTCCGAGCCAACAATCTCCGCATCCAGGATTTCTCCGTCCATCAAAGAGACCTGGATCTCGTCCGCATCGGCGACAACGTGATGATTGGTCAGAATATAGCCACGTTCTGCATCGACGATGACGCCAGAACCCGCGCTGGCAACTTCCTGCGGTCGCCCGCTGCTGTCGGGAATACCGAAAAACCGCCTGAAGGCTTCGTCGCTGGCACTGGAACGCTGCTGCACTGTTTGGCTGACCCGAATATTTACAACGGCGGGGGAGGCTACTTCAACCAACGGCGCAAGGCTTGGAAATGCCTCGCCATTGATTGAGTCAGGAAGTGCGGCGCTTGCAACGTTGCTTAACGTCAGAATAGCGGCGCCTAGCAAGAGTCGGTAATTGGTCTTCATCGGCTACCTCAGGATCACGAACATTATATGGGTTTCTCTATATTCCGACATTTTGCGCCAGAACCGGTTCACTAAAACAAGGATGCCCGATTGCAACCAAAGGTCGCAATCGGGCATCGGGGTTTACCTATCGTCAGGCAGCTTCGACCGTGATTCGGCGAGGCTGTACAACCGCCTGCTTCGGAATACTGATTTCCAGTATGCCGTTGCTGCTGGCCGCCTTGATGGCGTCGGCATCTGCAGTCTCAGGCAGATTGAAGCGTCGCAGGAAGCGACCGGACACACGTTCGATACGTGATACACCATCGATCTCGCTGCGGTCTTCGCTTTGGCGTTCTCCCGATACGGTCAGCACGCCATTCTCCATGTTGACCTCGATGTCGGCCGGGGTAACGCCTGGCAGGTCGGCTCGGACCACAAAGCGTTCTTTTTCCTCGAAAATGTCGACAGCTGGCACCCAGGTGCGGTTGCTTTCGCGATGGACTCGATCGACCAGGGACCAGGGTTCAAATCGTACAAGGCTCATAATTTTTTCTCCTGAATTCGTAACATCAATTACTGCATTGACTGTCGACATAGGGTCTTGATTTACCAATTCAAGTAGCGGATTTCGCGAATTTTTGCCTGAAATTGCGCGTATGCTAAGTACAATCAGTGTGTTACTTAATGCCACTATATCTAGTGGGTACAAAATTTCACGAAAGTGTCATTTTTTTTCCTTTGTTTTTAAAGTACTTACTGCACTAGATTTCATAAGTACATGAAAATAAACAATAAAAAGGTATATACAAAAATCACGCAAACGCTTGACAGAGGGACCGTTCGGGCATAATCTTGTCACCCTCAGGACACAACATCTTGTGTCCAAATAAAGAAGGAAAAGAGGCCACTTCTGGCACTCGCCGCGCAGTTTCACACACGCGGGGAGCAGGTTTCTTTGCCTTCAAAAATAGGGTTTCTAGACAATATTTAGGGGTCTCCGGTCGGAGAAAAGGGAGAATTAAGGGCATGAAGTCTGCCGTAAATCTGGATGCACACACGGTCACCGACATCGAATTTCAAGCAACATCAGTTGATATTTGGGACGCGAAATACCGACTGACAGCAAAAGACGGACAAAAAATAGATTCCTCGATTGACGATACCTATAAGCGAGTCGCCGCTGCGCTCGCCGGCGTCGAGATGGAATCCAAACAAGAAGAGTATTTTGAAGAGTTCCTGTGGGCGCTGCGCAGCGGAGCCATTCCGGCCGGACGCATCGTATCGAACGCCGGTGCTCGCGAGCACAAACCAGCGACCTCAACGATCAACTGCACCGTGTCGGGCACCGTCGGCGACTCGATGGATAACATCCTTAACAAGGTGCACGAAGCCGGCCTGACACTTAAGGCTGGCTGCGGGATCGGTTACGAATTTTCGACGCTGCGACCTAAAGGCGCGTATGTCACCGGCGCTGGCGCATACACGTCGGGACCGATGTCGTTCATGGACATCTACGACAAGATGTGTTTCACCGTCTCGTCAGCAGGCGGACGGCGGGGTGCGCAGATGGGCACCTTCGATGTAGGTCATCCGGATGTCCTGGAATTCATTCGCGCGAAGCGAGAAGACGGCCGCTTGCGACAGTTCAACCTGTCACTGCTGGTCACCGACGATTTCATGCAGGCGGTTATCAAGGAAACCGACTGGAACGTCGCGTTTCCGGTGACGCAGAAAGAAGTGGAAGAGGAAGGGCTGGATATCAATGATGCCAGCCAGTTCGTTTGGCGCGAGTGGCCGGAAGGCGGCAACTATGTCACGGACTCGCAGGGTCTGGTCGCGTGCAAGATCTATAAGAAAATGCCTGCGCGGCGTGTCTGGGACCTGATCATGGCGTCGACTTATGACTTCGCGGAGCCGGGTTTCGTGTTGATCGACAAGGTCAACGAGATGAACAACAACTGGTTCGAGGAGAACATTCGGGCGACCAACCCTTGCGGCGAGCAACCTTTGCCGCCATACGGGTCGTGCCTGCTTGGCTCCGTGAATCTGACGCGTTTCGTCGTCGATCCGTTTACGGACGACGCCCGGTTTGACTGGGACGCGTTCCGCAAGGTCGTCAAGGTATTCACACGCATGCTGGACAACGTTGTGGAAATCAACGGCTTGCCGTTACCACAACAACGCAACGAAATTCAGCGCAAGCGCCGCCACGGTATGGGCTTCCTCGGTCTTGGGTCGACGACCACTATGTTGCGCATGAAATATGGTGAACAGGACGCGGTCGAGTTCACCGAAGAAGTCGCACGGCAGCTGGCGCTGGCGGGCTGGGAAGAGGCATTGGAGCTGTCCAAAGAGAAAGGGCCGGCGCCAATCATGAATGAGCAGTTTGAAGTCACCGAAGAAATGCTGCGCAAGCGACCGGAGATGACCGCTGATGGCTACCAGGCAGGCGACAAAGTACCTGGCCGGGTGTTACACGCAAAATACAGCCGTTACATGCAGCGTATCGCTGGTGAAAATCCAGAGCTGGTCGAGGCACTGGCTGAGACCGGGGCGCGGTTCACGCATCACAGTTCAATTGCGCCGACGGGCACCATCTCGTTGTCGTTGGCGAACAATGCGAGTAATGGCATTGAGCCGAGTTTTGCACATCACTATTTCCGCAACGTGATCCGGCCGGGTAAGAAAACGAAGGAAAAGGTCGATGTGTTCTCGTTTGAGCTGTTGGCGTATCGCTCATTGGTTGATGAAGCAGCTATGCCGGAAGGTAAGGATGAAGGTAATTTGCCGGACTACTTCATAACAGCAGAAGATGTTTCGCCGAAATCGCATGTGGATATTCAGGCCGCCGCACAAAAATGGATTGACTCGTCGATTTCCAAGACGGCGAATGTACCAACCGATTTTGCGTATGAAGAATTCAAGGATGTCTATTTATACGCTTATGAACAGGGACTCAAAGGCTGCACCACTTTCCGCTTCAACCCGGAAGCCTTCCAGGGCGTTCTTGTCAAAGAGAAAGACTTGAAAAACACGGTTTACACGTTTGAGCTTGCCGATGGGTCGACCGTCGATCTCAAAGGTGATGAGGAGATCGAATACGACGGCGAGGTGCATACCGCGGCTAATCTGTTCGACGCATTGAAAGAAGGCTACTACGGCAAGTTCTGAGCCGGATAAGAAAGAGTTAAGAGATGATCAAGATCGATGAAAAAATTGTGGGCTACGCAGTAGCTCAGCCAGAAGCCGAAAAAGAGGTTGAGAAACCCGAATATCGTCGCGAAGGCGGCGGTGGCAGTGGGGCCGAAGTCATTCGCATGCACGAAAAGCTGGAACGGCCTGAGGTACTGGTTGGTTCGACGTATAAAGTTAAGACGCCGATGTCAGATCACGCGATGTACGTGACGATTAACGACATCATCCTGAACCAGGGTACAGAGTTCGAGAAGCGTCGCCCGTTCGAAATTTTCATCAACTCGAAGAATCTTGATCATTACCAATGGATTGTGGCGCTGACGCGCATCATGTCGGCGGTATTCCGCAAGGGCGGCGACGTTGCATTCCTGGTTGACGAGCTCAAAGCTGTATTTGATCCGCGTGGTGGCTATTGGCAGCCCGGTGGCAAGTTCATGCCGTCAATTATTGCTGAACTCGGCTACATCGTTGAAAAGCATCTGATCACCATTGGTTTGTTGTCCCAACCGGATCTCGACGAAGGTCAGAAAGAGTTGATCGCGCAAAAACGAGCGGAGTACGAAGAAGGACAGAAACAGCAGGATGCGTTTTCGGATAGCGAATACCCGGAAGGCGCTCAGTTGTG
>JBPCXZ010000249.1:0-4105 GCA_051008055.1 Woeseiaceae bacterium | reverse complement strand
GCAAAGATTGCGTTTGCCAACGCCGGTGCCGCCGGTGGTGTGCCGGGCTCGCCGATGCCGCGAATCTTGTCACCGTTTTCCAGGATCCGAACATCTATGGCAGGTGCTTGCGACATGCGTATCGCGTCGTAGTTGTGGAAGTTGCTTTGCTCAACCATACCGTCCGCGATAGTGATCTCGCCCTGGATTGCTGCCGCCAAACCGAAGATGATGCCGGACTGCACCTGGGCTTCAATAATTCTCGGGTCGAGCGCGACGCCTACATCGACGGCAGCAAAAACTTTGCGAATTTTCACGCCTTGCGGTGTGTCTTCAACTTCGACGACTTCAGCAACCGGCACTCCAAAGGACATTACGAATGCGACACCGCGCGCAACGCCTGGTGGTAACTCGTCGCCCCAGCCAGATGCTTCCGCGACGGCTTCAAGCACTTTGTGGCTGGCCGAATGGTTCGTCATTGATAGTCTCATCTGCAGCGGATCGGCTTCTGCCGCAGCGGCAATTTCGTCAATCGCAGACTCGTGGAAAAATCCGTTCTGCGAGGCGCCGACTGATCGCCAGACTGATATCGGCAATTGTTCCGGCGCTCGATAACCGGTCACGCGGTAGTTTTCGATGGAGTATGGCTGGTCCCAAGCTGCCTGAACAATCGCTGTGTCCGGTCCCGCGACCGGGATACCGAGGCGATTGGTGACTGATGCAATGACGGATGGCGAGGAAATTTTCAAGTCCAGCGCATTAGCCGCATCGCCAGTGACTGCCGCCTGGAAGCGAGCAATAGCTGGCGGACGGTAGGCGTCGTGTTGCATGTCTTCTTCACGCGACCACGTTGTTTTTACTGGGATGCCGGGCATCGCAGCCGCTATCCTGGTGGCTAGGCTGATAAAGTCCATCTCGGAACGCCGACCGAAACCGCCGCCCATCAGCGTGGTATGCACAGTTACGTCATCGAGGTCGACGTCTGCCGCCGCTGCGGCCGCCTTGGTCGCCTCGGTTGGGTTCTGATTGCCGGCCCACACCTCCAGGTTTGTTCCCTGCAGGAAAGCGACCGCGTTCATGGGTTCCAGCGTTGCATGTGCGAGGTATGGTGCGCGATATTCACCTTCGATTATGGTCGCGTTTTCGAGTGCTGCATCGACGTCACCGTCGTCGCGCAGTTGGCTGTCATGACGGTCGGCAAATGCCTGTTCAAGTGCGGTGAAATGAGCTGCGGTTTCGGCCGGATAATTGGCTCGTTCCCACTCAATGGAAACCGCATTGGCCGCTTGCATCGCATACCAGGTGTTCGATGCGACTACTGCTATGCCGCCGTCTAGCGGAACAACCTTAAGCACACCGGGCATCCCTTCGGCAGCCGCAGCGTCGTAGGATTGCATTGCGCCGCCGAGATGCGGATTCATGCGCACGGTTGCATACAGCATGCCAGGCAGTTGGATGTCGATCGCGTATTGCGCAGCGCCTGTGCACTTGTCGTGCATATCGACGCGCGGTAGCGACCGGCCCAACTGCTTCCAGCCAAGTCTGGACTTAAGCTCCGGATTTTTCGGCGGTTCGATTTCGGCGGCGAGCTCAGCCAGGGAGGTATAGGACAGTTTGATACCGCCTTCAGCAATGACAAAGCCGTTATCGGTGCGCAGTGAAGCGACACTAATGCCGAGCTTTAAGCCGGCGGCTTGCAGCAGAACCGCACGCGCCGCTGCGCCGGCTTTACGCATCTTGATATACGCATCCGGTATCGACGAGGAGCCTCCGGTAATTTGCATGCCCAGGAATTTGGCTGGCACATGCGAGAATGCCCTTACATTCTCAGCAATGCCGCCGGAATCCAGCGCCGACCAAAAAAGTCCTTCTTCCAGGACCAGGCCATTGTAATAGCGTCGCGAAGCCGGACCGTGTTCAACATCAACCTCATCGAGTGCGACGTCGAGCTCTTCAGCCACCAGTGCCGCCAATGTCGTGTGCACGCCTTGGCCCATCTCAGCACGTGGTGCAATGATGCTGATTCCGGACTGATCGATCCGAATGTATGGCGATAACGCAGCCTGGCCGTCTTTAAGGCCAGCCTCTAGTGGGTTCTCGTAAGGCGTCTTAAAGCGCCAGTAGCCGATAACAACACCGCCGGCTATTGCGGCGGATCCGATCAACAGACTGCGGCGGGTGATTTTTCCAAGGCGGCCCACCGCTAGCTGTCCCTAAGATTCTGCGCAGCGGTCTTGATAGCTGCGCGAATTCGCGGGTAGGTGCCACAGCGACACAGATTGCCGGACATGGCGGTGTCTATGTCGGCATCCGAAGGGTCGTTATTCGCAGCAACAAGTGCGGCCGCCGACATGATCTGGCCAGGCTGGCAGTAACCACACTGTGCGACCTGTTTCTCGATCCAGGCGGCCTGTACGGCGTGCAGCGCGTCTTCTGTCCCGAGACCCTCGACTGTGACGACGTCACCCCATACGGCCGAAACCGGGACGCTGCAGGACCGCACCGGTGCGCCATTGATGTGTACGGTGCAGGCACCGCATAAAGCTATACCGCAGCCGAATTTTGGTCCCGTAATGCCCAACTCGTCGCGCAACGCCCACAGCAGGGGCATGTCGCCTGATACATCAACATCGTGAGAGTCGCCATTAACGGAAAGTGTGAATTTAGCCATCGTCGCTTTCGTAGTGGTTCCAATGAAAAGAGAACACATACTGTACCTGACTGCAAAGCGGCCGCAATGCTTGTAAGCTTGCCGGGATGACCGCCGCAATTATTCTGTGTTAATGAAAGTACGTTTTACCGTGATTGCCTACTTGCTGGCAACGTGCCTGGTTGTTTCGTGCCAGCCCGTATCGCCGTCCAGCGGCACGGCTATCACCAATGTCACTGTCATTGACGCGGTTAACGGTGTGCGTAACAACCAGACTGTTGTTTACGACGGTGACGAAATCGTTTCGGTTGGTCCTGGCGATGCGCCGAAGGATGTTGCAGAGACAATTGATGGCAGCGGCAAGTACCTGATTCCTGGTCTTTGGGACTTTCACGTGCACTTGAGCTATGACCAGCGCTTTACGGCTGACATGCCAGCGCTGTTTCTTTCCTATGGCGTTACCAGCGTGCGCGATACCGGCGGCATGCTGCAGAGTATGCTGCCGATCGTCGCAAAGATGCGCGCAGCAGATGCCATAGCGCCGCGGGTCTGGTTCGCCGGCCCGCTGCTCGACGGAGAGTTTGTGGTTTATGACGGTAAGTCGCGCGCTGAAATCGGCGTGCAAAATACGACGCCTGACGTAGCGCGGGACACCGTCCGCAACCTCAAAAAGCAGGGTGTCGATTTCATCAAGATTTACGAGATGGTGAGTCCGGCCGTGTTTCACGCCTTAGCCGAGACAGCAAAGGAGCTTGACCTGCCGATCGACTCACACGTGCCGTTGTCGATGCGTGTCGAAGCCGCCGGACCGCCAGTTGACTCGATCGAACACCTGCGCAACATCGAGTTCGATTGTGCATCGAATGCGCCGGAGCTGCATGAGACGCGGCTTGAGCTGCTTGAGAACCCGGCTGGCATGTCCGGCTTCGACCTGCGTTCGGCACTGCACGATTTGCAGCGGTTACCAGCAATCGACGCCTACGATGAGGCGCGCTGCGATCGAGTGATTGACAGCCTTTCGTCGACAATGCAGGTGCCGACGCTGCGCTTGACGGCACTGAACCTGGCGCCGCCGTTCGTGAAGGCAGACTGGGATGAAGCGCTGTCTTTGGTCCGCGCTGATGTGCGTGAGGAATGGTCGGCGACGGCTGCGGTGGTCTTGGCCAACCCGGTTGATGCTTACAGAAGGTTCGGTGAATGGGCCCGTTTTCTGACGGGACGCATGCACGAACGCGGAGTACCAATTGCGGCAGGAACGGATACTCCGATCTTCCTGGCGGTGCCCGGATACAGCCTGCATACAGAATTGGAACAACTCGTAGCGTCTGGGTTGTCGCCGCTTGAAGCGCTGCGTGCCGCAACTGTACGGCCGGCGGAATTCTTCGGCATTGCAGACGAAATTGGGACAGTCGATCCGGGTAAGCGAGCTGATCTTGTATTGCTAGATGAGGATCCGCTCGCCGATATTGCGAATAC
>JBPCXZ010000248.1:0-9512 GCA_051008055.1 Woeseiaceae bacterium | reverse complement strand
ATTGACGCGAACACGATGTGCACGACGGGGCTGGCAAAACCACGGGCTAGGGCCTCGAGCGGGGTCAGGTAGTCCAGGTATTGCCAGTTTTCAATGGCTGCGTAGCCGAGTCCAATAAAAGAGGCGTAAATGATGCCGTCCAGCGGCTCATCGAATTCCTCGAAACGAATGATAATCAGGACGAAAAACAGCAGTTTCGAGAGCTCCTCGATTGGCCCTATGGCTAGAAGGCAATATGCGAGTAAGCCTGGTGTGTTGGTTTCTGCCAGGTAACCGGCGTCATAGCGCAGGCCAAGCGGTTCAAGGCCGATATACAGACTTTGCGAGACTCCCGCAGCCAGCACACCAAATATGAATGCCAGCAGCAGGTGCCCAATGGGCTCAGGCAGATGTCGATCTTTGTAGTAGTGATACGCCGCCCAGAAAAAGATCGGTAAGACAATGGGGGCTATCAGAAGAGCTTGCTGCATGGCGCTATTATGCAGTCGCGTCGCTGCCGCAGCTATAGGTTAGAATTCTTCGCCTGCCGGGGGTGAACCCGCGGCCGTTATGAGGGTCGGATAACCTCAAGAAACCTTATAAAGCGGGAACCAAGCATGACTTCGATTCGTATGATCCTGGCCGGCGCTACGCTGGCCATTTTTCTTGCTGCATGTACAGATTCACAACAATCGGCGCCGGAATCGACAGTTAGTGCCGTTCCTGACTCGATCGCCCTGATCGAGGCCGTGGAGAAAGCGTCCAGCGAAGATTTCACGATTCCGTACAAGAAGTACGAATTGGACAACGGGTTGACGGTCATCCTGCATGAGGATGATTCTGACCCGTTGGTGCATATCGACATTACCTATCACGTTGGCTCGGCGCGCGAGGAAATCGGCAAGTCCGGCTTCGCACATTTCTTCGAGCACATGCTGTTCCAGGGATCGGAAAACGTGGCGGACGAGGAGCATTTCAAAATTGTTTCTGAGTCGGGCGGCACGCTGAACGGCACGACGAATTCAGACAGAACCAACTACTACGAAACGGTGCCGTCGAATCAGCTCGAGAAAATGCTCTGGCTTGAGGCTGATCGAATGGGCTATTTCCTGGATGCCGTGACTCAGGAGAAATTCGAGATTCAACGCGAGACTGTTAAGAACGAGCGCGGACAAAGCGTAGATAATCGGCCGTACGGCAGGTTGTCAGAGCGAGTTGGCGAAGCACTGTTTCCGGTCGGACACGGCTACAGCTGGTCGACTATCGGATACATTGAGGACCTTAATCGTGTTGATGTGAATGACCTTAAGCGCTTCTTCCTGCGTTGGTATGGGCCGAATAATGCAACATTGACTATCGGTGGTCGCTTTGACGAAGCGCAGACCCTGGGCTGGGTCGACAAGTACTTCGGCTCGATTCCGCGCGGACCGGAAGTCCTGCCCCCGGAAGTTACGCCAGTAACGCTGGATAAGAATCGTTATATCTCCATGGAAGACAACGTGTCGCTGCCGCTTATCTACATGGCTTTCCCTACGGTGCACAGAAATCACCCGGATGAGGCACCACTTGACTTGCTAATGACAATCATGGGGCAAGGAGATACCTCGTTGCTGTATCAAAACCTGGTCAAGACGGGTCTCGCCGTGCAGGCCAGTGCAGGTCATGCCTGCCGCGAACTATCGTGTTCCTTTACGCTCCTGGCGCTGCCGAATCCCGCGGCAGGTCAATCGCTCGGCAATCTTGAAGGGCTCATGCGCGACACGCTTGTCGAATTTGAAGAGCGCGGTTTTCATGCGGAGGATCTCGAGCGCCTGAAGATGCTGATTATCTCCGGAAAGATTTACGGCATGGAAAGCGTGTCAGGCAAGGTTTCTACGCTGGCGGACAGCGAGACATTTCTCGGTACGCCAAACAATGCAGTCGATGATATCGCGCGTTACGAAGCGGTCACCGAAGATGACCTCATGCGCGTATACAACAAGTACATTAAAGGCCAACCTGCGGTCATCATGAGTGTTGTGCCGACCGGGCAGCTGAATATGATTGCTGCCGAAGACACCTGGACGCGACCGGAGCGAGAACTGCCCGAGTATGTTGCGGTTAACGAAGATGACCTCGACTACCGTCGCGGTACGGACGACTTTGACCGCAGCGTGGAACCAGCCGCAGGTGATAATCCTGTAGTGGTGCTGCCGCAAATTACTCGCGATAGCCTGAAGAATGGCGTCAAAGTACTTGCGGCCCTCAACTCGGAAACGCCGACGGTGGCGATTCAAATGCGGATCGAAGCAGGTCAGCGCAATGAATCTTTGAGCCAACTCGGTCTTGCGTCGCTGACCGCAGCAATGATGAATGAATCGACGTTGCAGTCGAGCAATGAAGAAATTTCCAATGAGTTACAAAAATTGGGCTCGTCGGTTGCGTTTGGCGCTGGTAATCAGAGTACAACGTTAACCATTCGAAGTTTGACCATGAATATTGATCAGACGTTGGCAATAGCTGCGGAGCGCCTGCTGCAGCCCAAATTCGATCAGGCGGATTTTGATCGGGTCCAGGCACAAACACTTGAGACGATTCGTCAAAGCAAGAAGCAAGCGAACGTCTTGGCAGATGTTGCCTATCAAATGGTTATTTTCGGTGGCGAGAATAGTTTCTCCTACCTGAACATTGGTACGGAGGAGTCGGTTGCCGGACTGACGCTTGAGGATGTGCGTCGGTTCTACACTACGCACTATGCGCCGCAAATCAGCAGCATTATTGCGGTTAGCGACATGCCGCAATCCGAACTGATCGGCAAGCTTGCTGTCTTCGAAGATTGGCAGGGAGTTGTCGCACCGACGCCGCCGCTCGAGTCTTATCCCGAACTTGACGGAACGAAAATCTACCTGATCGACAAACCGAACGCCGCACAGTCGGAAATTCGTATCGGCAAGCGCTCGTTGACCTACGATTCAACTGACGAATACTACCGTTCGACATTGATGAATTACGCGCTTGGCGGCGCGTTCAATAGCCGTATCAACTTGAATCTGCGTGAGGACAAGGGCTACACCTACGGCGCTCGTTCTGGCTTCAGCGGCAACAAGGAGTACGGTTCGTATACCGCGAGAGCTGGTGTTCGGTCAGACGCCACGGCTGACAGCATTGTTCAATTTGAGAATGAGATTCGCCAGTATGCTGAATCGGGAATTTCCGAGCCAGAGTTGTCATTTACCCGTAAAGCAATCGGTCAGAGCGATGCGCGTTCTTACGAAACCCCTGGGCAGAAACTGGGTTTTCTGGCGCAGATTCTCATTTACGATCTCGACGAGAGTTTCGTCGACGAGCAAAACGAGATACTCGAGTCGATCGGTAAAGACGAGTTGGACGCACTGGCCAAGAAGCATTTGACTATGGAAGACATGATCATTGTTGTGGTCGGTGACAAAGCTTCTATTCTCCCGGGCCTTGAAGGACTGGGGTATGAAATCGTCGAATTGGACGAAAACGGTAATTTTATCGAATCCTGATGGAATAAATTCCGAAGCTGGCGCGTATATTCCCTGTAGATGAGGGAAAAACACGCAATGCGGCAGGAACTGGCACAGCTCGGCAACGGCGCACACGCGCTTGCGATCCAGATACTCGGCAACGTCGATGACGCCGCCGATGCGGTGCATGATTCCTTTGCCAGCATCCTGGCGAAACCGGACGTTTATGACGCTAGCAAAGGGCCGCTGAAACCGTGGTTCTTTCGTGTCGTGCGCAATCGCTGTCTCGACATGATTCGTCGACGACGCGGCAATGAGCCAGTCGATGAATTGATCGACGCGGCGCCGAGTCCCGAAGAGCGCGCCGCTAGCGAGCAGCGCACGGCACGTATTTCAGCTGCACTTGCACAGCTGTCGCGCGACAAGCGTGAAGTCATCGTGTTGCGAGATTTTCTGGATTTATCTTACGCGGAAGTAGCCGAAGTGCTGGACGTTGCGCCAGGCACGGTCATGTCCCGAATTCACCGTGCCCGACTGGACCTGAAGGAGGCGCTGGGTAGTTATGAAGAGTGTTAGTGGAATGAATGATGAGCACGTCGGCGAGATGCTGTCGGGATACATTGACGGTGAGCTTACGCAGCAGCAACGCCAGCGCGTCGAGGTTCATTGTTCGGATTGCTCGGTTTGCGAGCGAGAACTTGAGGAGTTGACGAGACTGCGCGCGGATATCGGTGCGTCAAAACTAAGTCAATTCGGAGAAGATACCTGGAGAGAAACAATGGCAGATACAACGACAAGAACAGCCCGAGGCATCGGCTGGTTACTGTTAATAGGTGGGGTATTGGTCGCGGCAGGTATTGCGGTATTCGCGTTCCTGACCGACCCATCGATTGAAATGCGTGCCAAGTTGATTGCGGGCGCAATCTATGGCGGACTAGCGTTCTTATTCGTTTCTGTATTGCGACAGCGATTGATAGAGCGCAAGACTGACAAATACAAAGATGTGGAGATCTGATCATGATTGTTGTGACAAGTGAAAACATAGCCAACAAGCGGATTGTCAAAACGTTGGGCCTCGTGCGCGGCAATACTGTGCGAGCGCGGCATGTGGGCAAGGACATCATGGCGGGCCTCAGGAATATTGTGGGCGGCGAGGTGCACGAATACGGCAAGCTGGTTGCCGAGAGTCGCGAGCAAAGCCTGGATCGTATGACCACCGAGGCCGCCGAACTTGGCGCCAATGCAGTAATCGCAACGCGATTCACGACGTCGGTATTAATGGGTGGCGCTGCAGAATTACTTGCCATCGGTACTGCAGTCATCGTTGAAGACGCCTGATATCGATACGGCCGCCTTCAAGCAGCACCTGATCGAACTGCGCGAGGAACTTAAGGGTCTCGCAGGCACTGGTGCGGATGCGGAGCAGGTCGTCGAGCTTGATCAGGCAAAAGTAGGGCGGCTCTCGCGCATGGACGCGATGCAGGCTCAGGCGATGGCCAAGGAGTCGGGTCGGCGACGTGAGCAAATGCTGGTGCGGATCGATCTTGCGTTGCAGAAAATCGAGAAGGATGAGTACGGTACTTGCCGTGACTGCGAAGAGCCAATTCCGATCAAGCGACTCGAGTTTGATCCGACAGCCATCCGTTGCGTGGATTGTGCGAACGCTGCAGAGAGCTGATACGCTCTCGGCGTGCCGCAACGAAGAGGTTTTCAGTGGACGATATCAAGGCTTTGTTTGATCGCAATCGGACTTGGGCTGAAGAGCTCGATAGCAGCGATCCTGGTTTTTTTTCGCGCCTGGCTGAGGGGCAGACGCCGCAATTTCTCTGGATAGGCTGTTCCGACAGCCGCGTGCCAGCCAATCAAATTACCGGCCTGATGCCCGGCGACGTATTCGTACATCGCAATGTCGCCAATGTTGTGTCGGCAACTGACCCAAACTGTATGGCAGCCGTCGAGTACGCCGTCCTGAGTCTTCAGGTCAGGCATATCATCGTTTGCGGCCACTATGGCTGTGGCGGGGTTCTTGCGGCGTTAGGTGGCTACTCGGACGGTGTCGTTGGCGGTTGGCTGGGCCCCATCCGGGAGCTTGCACAAGCGCACCAAGAAGATTTGTCCAAATTGGATGATGCCGCGGCGGCGCGTCGACTGTGCGAGCTGAACGTTCTGCACCAGGTTAAATCTTTGTGCGAGTCTGCCGCGCCCATGGAGGCCTGGGCACATGGTCAGGAGCTCCATGTGCATGGTTGGATTTACGGCATCGAAGACGGCTTGTTACGCAGTCTTGAAGGACCTATATCGGCGCCGCCCGAGAACTAGCAGACTAATTAGCGACAACAAGCCAAAATAGCCGCCGCCACCGCCACCAAGATTTGTGCCACCACCATTGTTACCACCGTTGTTGTCACCGCGGGTGGTCAGCGGCTTGTTGAGTCCCGCGGCGCTATCAGCGTCAGTGCTAACGACCGTGATGGACGTGATAATGACCAGGTTGTCGTTCAGTAGCGGATTGGGCGGTGTGTAGTTTTGCAGCGGAAAGTCGTTAAGACCGAAGACGTTGTTGAAAGTGGGTACTGCAGCAATCGCGTCCACTACGGTCATGCCATCATCGATGACCTGGCCGAATACAGTAAATCCACCGTTTTGGTTATCCAGGTTAGCGGTATTGTCAGAAAGATTGAAAAACCACTGGCTGGTCGCGGTGTCCGGTCCGCTTGCCAGTTTTGCCATTGCAATGGTGCCGCGCACATTGGCAAATACCGGCTCATTCTGGACAGGCGCTCTTGCGGTGATCTCGGATAAGGTGGCATTGCCGTCGGTGGTCAGACCACCACCTTGAACGATGAATCCTGCGACCGAGCGGTGAATAACAGAATCGCTGTAGTTCCCGTCCTGAACATAGGCGAGAAAGTTCGCGACCGTAGCGGGTGTGTCTGTGTCATACAGGTTGACTTGAAACGTGCCCAGATTGGTCTCTACTTCTACAATTGTGGCGCTACTAATCGGCGGCAAAAGCGCGCCCAAAATAATAATTGCGATGGCGATGCCGAATCGCGAAGAAAATGATGATTGCATTGTCAGTATCTCTGTTGGTCGCAGGCGATTGTACACAGGTAGACACGGGAGAAAAGGGTCGGTTCCAAGTGTGCGTATAATGCCGGCTCCAAACGGGCATCGGACATGTAATGGGTACAGACAGGGATTGGGACAAGTGGGGCGCGTCAGACCCCTATTTCGGTGTTCTCAGCGCGGATGAGTATCGTTCGGACAATCTGGATGAACAGAAGCTGGCAAAGTTTTTTCGCTCCGGTAGTGATTACATTGGGAATGTCATGACTGAAATTCGTTCCCATCTGGACGCATCGTTCGAACCCAAGGCGAGCCTCGATTTCGGTTGCGGCGTTGGCCGGCTCGTTATACCACTGGCCGGTATTTCTGACTCCGTCACCGGCGTCGACGTTTCTGACCACATGCTTGAAGAAACAAGAGCCAACTGCGATCAACGCGGCCTTGAAAACGTCTCTCTGGTGAAAAGCGATGATGAGCTTAGCCAGTTACACGGATCGTTCAATCTGATCCATTCCTGTATCGTGCTGCAACATATTCAGACTCGCAGAGGAATGAAAATTATAGAGTCGCTATTGGATCACCTGGCACCAGGCGGGGTGATGGCTATACAGTTTTACTATCGCTGCGATGCCTCGCGGGTGGTTCGATTTTTGGTAAAGCTGCGCTATAGATTTGCGATTGCGAATATTGCTCGTAACATCGTTCGCGGGAGCCGTTGGAACGAGCCGGCAATGCAGCTACATACCTACGATCTCGACAAGGTTCTGGACCTGCTGAAAGCGGCCGGCGCGAGCAGCGTTTACCTAAACCCGTTTACATTCGGCGAATTCCAGAGTGTTGCGCTGTATGCTCAGAAATCGAGTGCGGACGATTGAATGTCTTCGACGTTGTGCGACACACCGAGTTTGATCACGAAATCTGCTTTGTTCGGTATCTGATTCAGGTTGGCGCGAGTGATGCGCTCGTAATGCTGGATAAAGCGTAGCAGGGCGTCCTCGGACATCTGTACCTCGAGTTGTTCTTCCTGCTGCATACGCCACCTGAATATCGCATCAAATCCAGGCGCTTCGAGGAACACCAGTTTGTCGATTTTCTGAAAGACTTTCGAGTAATTTTTCTGCAGCTGCCGATTGACGTAGCGACGCCATTCGCCGTCGTCGTCTTCTGTTAATTCGAGTTCATTCACTGGTTCGAGCAGCTCGCTTTCTGACTGAGCTGTTGTGCCGACGCACCAGCCTTCGAAAATTATCAAATCCACAGGCCCTTCGACTTGCGGCCAGCTAGATCGGGCTGCCCGTTCGTCGGCTGACTTGTCGAAGCGCGGCAGCAGTATTTCCTGTCCTGGCGCGAGGTTGACCAGTGCGTCAAGGCATTCCACGAGCATGGCAAGGTCGTGTGTACCCGGAACACCGCGAGTCGCGAGTAACGGGTGGACCTGGCGAGCCAGCGTTTCTCGTTCAGCCTGGGTCAGATAGAAGTCATCGATGGACAAGACCGCGACTGACCAGTTGTGTAAATATTCAGCGGCGATCTTGAGGAATTCGGCCAGCGTGGATTTACCGGTTCCCTGCGCGCCGTTGATTCCCAGCACAAGCGGTCGGTTCCCTGGCTTATACGTTATGAGCGCCCGTGCCAGCGGCAGGTAGTGGTCAACGACGTCTGTCTGAAATGTGGCGGGCAGCTGATGTTGAGCGCACAGCTCAAGAATTTGCCCGTCCTGCTTATTCGACATCCTTATTCGACATCCCAGTCCGATAAGTCATCAACGCGTATCGGTATGTCTTTGTGCTCGAGTAACAACGAGAACCGCCGTCGCTCCTCTTTCTTGAACGTATCCTGGTCGGGGTATAGCTCGTTGATCAGGTCAGGGCCGTACACGTACTCGTAAGTGTGTTTTGGGTTGGCATAAACTATCGTAAACCGCATGTCCCAGCGGTCAGATTCACCAGCATGGTGCACTGGAAACGCAGCGTGCATCTCCAGAATCTCACCGTTTTCCTGCAGTCGCTGCAGAATCGGGTAATGGTTTTTCCGAAACAAAGCATAAAACTCGTCAAAATAACCCCATTTGACGCGATAGTAATGTTCCACCGTCGCCGGTTTGTGTTCCGATGATTCGGTTTCCTGGGCTACGATTGCTGCAGACTGTAACGACACGGCGAGCAAAACGGCTGGAATCGCCAGCCTGGTGAGAGATAGAATTCTTGTTCGATTCATCGGGCTCTCCAGATTTAGGTTAACGGCCACACTACCGCTACCGTAGTGTGCTGTAAAACAAGCGCAATGTAGCCACTGAGAGGAGGCACTAGTTGAATAAAAATCAAAGCGCAGTTGTGTTTCTCGGTTTGGCGCTCGCTACATTCAGCGTCGGCGCGTCTGCGGACGAGTACCGGCTGCATGCACATTACCTTGCCAATTCCGGCGTGATGGTCGCGCAAGGCAGTACCAAGGTCTTGTTTGATCCATTCTTTCGTAACGACTACGGGGTCTACGATCTGGTACCGGCTGAGATTGAAGACGCTATATTCATGGGCGCGACGCCATGGAACGGGGTGGATGCGATTTTTATCAGTCATCAACATGACGATCACTTTGATCCGGCTTTGGTCGTTGCGTATCTTGAAAAATGGCCAGATGTTGAGCTCTATGCACCGCAACAGGCTGTCGATCAGATATTAGCGACGCTGCCCAGCGTCGGTGAGTCGGTTCTAAATCGGATCAATGGGATTGAGCTGAATCAGAGCGGCGGTCATTTCGCGGTCGATGCGAACGGACTCAAGATTGAAGCGGTCGAAGTCGCACATGCTGGATGGCCGGGGAGGAACACTGAAATCGACAATATCGCATTTCGGGTGACGCTCGGTGCAGGGACCACAGTCGTGCATTTAGGTGATGCGGACAAGGGCAGGGAGCACTACGAGGCGCATAGAGAGTATTGGGAGGCCAGAAACACCCGGCTGGCGTTTGCTCCTGTCTGGCTAATGCTTACAGATC
>JBPCXZ010000247.1:0-7094 GCA_051008055.1 Woeseiaceae bacterium | reverse complement strand
GTGGCGCCGGTGTTTGCAGGCGTAGCGCACGCCTCCCAGATCGCAAGGTGGGGCCTATGCATGATGTTTGGTGCATTGATGACCGGGAGCATGTTCTTACTGCTGCAGCTATCCATTCTGCTCAGCTAGGCACCCATCAGGTCTTTTGCGGCTCGTAGTTACTCAGCACGGCCCGCATTTTCAGCTTTCCCTTGCGATGCTGCTCGATGATGACGGGTAAGTAGTCCAGCTCCGCAACACACCACATAGTTGTAATCCGTTTAGAGCCAATGACCTGGTGCTGCACGCCGACCGCTTCGTATTCGCCGGCGGGTACTTTGACGGTTCGATTCCCTATGTTTCGAACCTGGACACGCTTCAGCTCGTCAATATCGAATAACACATATTCCGCGGCCGGAGTGTCATTTAGCAGATCCGACATGAGCTCGTACTGAATGGAGACGCGATCGAACGCCAGCCCGTCGATAGCGGATAGAAACTCCTCGTCATTGACGACGCCGCTGGCTTCTTTGGTTTCCCAGTCAAACCGAATATTGGCGCGAGTCTTGTCCCGCGTCAGGGTGTCGTTCGTCTGAAACGTGACCGGGCGGACACCGTCAGACACCCGATCGAAATAGGAAGACTCCCTGATTTCGCCGCCGGACAGCATGCGCGCCATGCCGGTTGGCTTGACCGTATGCGTGGCTACGTAACCGTCGCGGGTAATGGCCAGCTGGGTGTTCAGCTGGCCGCCGAGCACGCTGATTTTGACCTTGTACTCGGCCTTGTGCGGCGAGAGCGTAATGTCCGCACTGGCACTGCCGACTGGCAATGCCAAAAGGGCAAACAGAGCAAGTCTTGAAAGTATGGCGACCGAGTTCATCCAGTATTCCTTAACCCGAATTAACAGCATCCTCAGATTGTTTCAGGAGAGACATGACTGCCGCCTGAACGTTCAGGCGATGCGGCTCCAAATCCCCGAGAGCGACGCCGTCCGGTATTATGTAAGGTTCGCCGATGGCATAGACCACCCGGCTGAACGGCCAGGGAATCATGAAATCGTCCCAGCGATCGAGCTCCCGTTTGCTGGCCGCGGCACAGGAAATTGGCAGGATCGGTACACCGCCAACTCTGGCCATCACTAGGAAACCCGATTTTATCTCGTATTTCGGTCCCTGAGGACCGTCGGCTGTCGTGATGACCGAGTAGCCACGCTTCATCATGCTTTGCATGTCCCGCAACGCGAGCGCGCCGCTTTGATTGGCAGAACCCCGGATCACCTCAGCACCCCAGGCCCTGGCGACACGCTCGGGTACTTCACCGTCGACGGATCCGGATACGAGGAAACAGGCTTTGAAGCCGCGCTTTATCCAGCCCTTCACCAACGCTGAACACAGGATATGGTGTTGATGCCAGTAGACCGGTGCGCACACGGCCTTGCCATTGAGGAATGGCTCGATGTGCTCGGCACCGATGACTTTCTCGACCCGGTAGGTCGCTGCGACCAGTCGAAGAATGCCACGTAGAACCGGTGTTCCCAGGAAATAGTAGAGTCGTCGCAACGGCGTCATGCGCCGGTCGGATTTTTTGTTGCGCCGAGATTCCGTGGATTGAAAGTCTACAGGATTGTTTTCACTCAAAATATTTATCCGTTGGTGGGCGAGTCGATGTAAGATTGCGCCTGCAAATCATTTCTCAGACCGTAATCCTACCGTAGTTCATGACCGCAACTTCTGCCGATTTTCGTCGTCCACCCGGGCCGCAAGATGCGGTGCCATTAGGCATTGATCCGGAGACCCTCGAGACTCTGATCAAGCTTCGCAATGAGTATGGCGATCTGGTCAGCATGCAACGACCGAACGGCAGGCTCGCGTACTTCGTCAATGACCCTGCTGAAGTACGCCGCATACTGGTCAAGAAGCACAGCAAGTTTAACAAGGGACCGGGATTTGAGCGGGTGAAAATGTTGCTGGGCAACGGCCTGATTGTTAGTGACGGTGACGTCTGGCGGCGTTCCAGGACAATGATCCAGCCTGCGTTCAGCCGTCAAAAAGTCCATGACCTGACAGATCTGATGCTCAACTGCGCGAGAACGCTTGATCGGCGCTGGACGGCGGCTGTTGAGGCTGGTGACTCCATCAATATCACTGAAGAGACCAATCGCTTCGCGCTTGACCTTATCGTCATCAGTACCTTTGGCGACGATGCGACGCGCTGGATCGAAGAGGAAGGCAATAACCCGTTTGAGTTTCTGAGCCGCGATTCGGCGCGCGACCTTGCGGTTGTCATGCGGGTTCGCGAAGTTCGGCGCCTGTTGCTGGAATTGATTCAGATTCGTCGTGAACGTACCGAAGAGCAGCATTTTGATTTCATGTCGATGTATCTTGCCGCGCGCGACAAAAACGGCCAACCGTTTAGTGACGAAGAACTACTGGATGAGCTCATCACCCTCGTTGTCGCAGGCTTCGAAACATCGGCAAATACGCTGAATTGGGCCTGGTATTTGTTGGCGAAGCATCCTGAGGTTGAAGCCCGGGTGATCAAAGAGGCGCAGGAAATAATGCCCGATGCCGGAGCGGTCAATTTCGAGAATGCTACGGCCATGACCTATACACAACAGGTACTCGAAGAGACCTTGCGGCTGTATCCGCCGGTTTGGCTGTTTACGCGTCGTTCGAATAGCGAGGACGAAATTCAGGATTTCGATCTACCGGTTGGTACCGATATCTATCTGTCGCCGTATATTCTGCATCGAACGGACCGGTTCTGGCCGAATCCGGACCAGTTCGATCCGGATCGTTTCGCAGCATCCGACAAGCCGAAGAAGGACCGGTCGTATTTTCCGTTTTCGCTCGGGCCAAGACGTTGCCTTGGCGAGTACTTTTCATTCCTGGAAATGAAGATTCATCTGGCGCTCTTATTACCGCGCTACCGCATGGCTTTGCTCGACGAAGGGGACCCAGGCCTGGAACTGGGTATTAATCTACGCTCAGCCCGGGATATCATGCTGCAGCCGACGCATCGATAGGAAGTTATGCAACTCTACGAGAACCTGACTCAGCTACTGGCTGAGGCCCGAACCAAAGACCGACAGATCCGTTTTGTCGATGGTGATAAAGACGAGTCCGTCGTCGAATTTGCGGACCTGTGGGACCGTGCCGTGTCACTGCTCGGTGCGCTGCAGGCTCGTGGTATTCGCGCCGGTGATGAACTGGTGATCTTCAGTAAGTCGAACGAAAGTTTCGTGGTCGCATTTTGGGCCGCGCTACTGGGTGGCATCGTCCCGGTTCCGGTGGCCGTTGGCATTAGTGATGAGCATCGTTTCAAACTGTTTCGAATATTGACGCAGCTTGACAACGCGACGCTGTTCACCGAGTCGGATTTACTCGAGCGTCTGCAGGAATTTGCAAAATCACAGGAGTTGGATGAGGTCAGCAAGTTCCTGGCAGAGCGGACCGCTTTGATAAGTGATGTGAAACCCGGTGAAAACGGCGAGGTGCAGACGCCGTCGCCCGATGACATCGCGTTTATTCAGTATTCCTCAGGATCAACCAGTGACCCGAAGGGCGTCTGCCTGACGCATCGCAATTTGTGCGCAAACGTCCGTGCGATCGTCGAAGCAGCGCACTGGATGGAGGACGACATCAGTCTCAGCTGGATGCCGCTGACGCATGACATGGGTCTGATCGGTTATCACCTGAGCGTAATGGCAGCGGGCATGACACACGCGGTAATGGATACCAATCTGTTTGTGCGCAGGCCGCTTCTTTGGATGAGCAAAGCGAACGAGCTGCGTGCTACGCAGTTGTGTTCGCCTAATTTCGGCTACAAGCATTTCCTGAAGCTCTTCGAACGCAAAGGCTTGCCGGACCTTGACCTGTCTTGTGTGAAACTCATCCTGAACGGTGCGGAGCCTATCTCGGTAGAGCTTTGCGAGGAGTTTCTACAGGCACTCGAACCGCATGGCCTCAAACGGTCAGCCATGTTTCCCGTTTATGGCCTGGCAGAGGCTACGGTTGGCGTCACCCTGGGTGAGCCAGGTGATGAGTACTCGCGAATCATCGTTAATCGTCACAGTCTGCGCATCGGCGAGCCTTATGAAGTTGCAGCAGAAGACGATCCGGATGCCGTCAGTTTCGTCAAAGTAGGGCGCCCGATCAGGGACGTTGAGATGCGCCTCGTGGATGACACGGACCAATCGATTAGCGATAACTGCGTCGGCAATATTCAACTGCGCGGCGCCAGCGTCACCGAACGCATCTACGGCGATGCAGAAGCAACCAAAGCCATATTCACCGACGATGGCTGGTTACGTACCGGCGACTGCGGCGTGCTGGTCGACGGGCAACTGGTTATCACGGGGCGCTCCAAAGACATCATCATCGTTAATGGACAAAATTATTATCCGCACGATATCGAGGACATAGCGGCACAAGTTGAAGGTCTGGACCTTGGCAAGGTGGTCGTGGCGGGTAGCAAGACCTCCGGTAGCCAGACCGAAGAGTTGCTGGTATTTGTGCTGTTTCGTCAGAGCCTTGATGATTTCAGACGTATCGTGAAAGCGGTGCGCGAGATTATCGGTGAACACGCGGGCCTCGAGGTGGATCACGTAATTCCAGTTACGCGGGTGCCGAAAACGACCAGTGGCAAAGTGCAACGCGTAAAACTCCTGAATGCCTACCTTGACGGTGAGTACGCGGAAGTTTTGCAAGATCTCGAGCCGCAATCAGTAACAGCGGTTGACCACGAGGATCCGCTAATAGCGGAGCTACTGACCATCTGCGCGGAGTTTTCCAAGGAACGCGCGATCGGAGCAGACGACAACTTGTTCGAGGTAGGCGTAAGTTCACTGACCCTGACCGAAATAGTGCTGGCAATCGACGAGCGTTACCCTGGCAAACTCGATATCAGCGACCTGTTCGACTATCCGACGTTACGTCAGGTAGCTGACTTCCTGCGTCGCGACGCATAAACGAGAATTCACCATGACCTATGCACGTATTGCTGGCACCGGCAGCTATTTGCCCGAGAAAGTTGTAACCAACAAGGATCTTGAGGCAAAACTCGATACCTCGGACGAGTGGATCGCGGAACGCACCGGTATTCGGCAACGTCATGTTGCCGCCGATGACGAAACCTCGGCCAGCATGGGCCTGGCCGCCGCACGCAATGCGCTGGAAATGGCGGGAATAGACGCAAGCGAAGTCGACATGATTGTGGTCGGTACAACAACGCCGGATAAGAAGTTTCCAAGTAACGCTTGCATTATTCAGCGGCAACTGGATATACACGGTGGTCCAGCTTTCGACGTACAGGCGGTTTGCTCAGGGTTTGTGTATGCACTCGACGTCGCAAATCGCATGATTACTACTGGTGGCGCGAAAACGGCACTTGTAATCGGAACCGAGACGCTGACGCGCATCACCAACTGGGAAGATCGCACGACGGCCGTCCTGTTCGGCGATGGCGCAGGCGCCGTGGTGCTTCAGGCGAGTGACGAACCGGGTATCTTATCAACCCACATTCACGCGGACGGCGAGTTTGAAAACCTGCTGGAAGTACCAATGGGCGAGGAATATATCGCAATGAACGGCAATGCCGTGTTTCGCAAGGCCGTTGCCACCCTTGGCGCGATTGCGCGCGAGACGCTGGCGACAAACAACGTGGAAAAAAGCGATCTGGACTGGTTAGTACCCCATCAGGCGAATCTCAGAATTATCGCGGCTGCGGCCAAGAAGCTTGATCTGCCAATGGAGCAGGTCGTTGTGACTGTAGACAAGCATGCAAATACATCGGCCGCATCAATTCCATTGGCGCTCGATATGGCGGTTCGAGACGGGCGTATTCAGCGCGGTCAGATGTTGCTTCTAGAGGCGTTTGGTGGAGGATTCACCTGGGGCTCAGCGCTATTAAAATATTGAGCCATTTGGAAAATAAAAGGGTTATTTATAGTTAAAAAAAGCATTAATAAAGCGTTATAAAGCACTGTATTATAAAGAAAAACAAATCTCTCCCATTCCTGCTAGACTGACTGCGACTGATTTTCTGGGTCGTTATAAAAAATACAAAATAAGAAAATAAGACATAGAAGCAACATCTAAAAGCACGTCATATAAGGGGTTAAGTAATGGGTGTAGATAAAATCGTCAAACTCGTTGGTGTTCTGGTCGCAGTCGTTGCGGCATTTGTGGCTATTCCGTACAGCGGCTTGCTGGTCGCCTTACTGGGTATTGCAGGTGCGTGGTTCATCGCTGAAGAAGATCGTTCCAGGTTCCTGATTGCTGCAGTCGCTTTAAGCGTGGCTCACGCAGGACTTGACGGGATACCGACCGTTGGTCCGATGATAACGACCGCACTGGGAGGCCTGAACGGCCTGTTCATGGCTGCTGCGGCAACGGTTATCGTGTTGGGTGTCGTCGATCGCCTGAAACCGTGATCTGATCTGGCACCCTAATGGGGTGCAATTTAGAAGGCTGCTTCAATTGAAGCGGCCTTTTTGCATCTGAGGCGACATAATTCTCGCTGAAACGCAGAAAAACCAAAAAAAAGTGTGATCTTGTTCACATTTCGGCTCCACCCCTGTCTGTATATTGCGACACATGGATACACCACTTTCACAATCTACAAGTTCGCTAAAACTCGAAGAGATCAAGCGGCGTTGCGAAGAGCTCGACCAGGCACCACAAGAGCTCCTCGAATTGTCGCTCGAAGATCCCGAAATTCAGCAGGATGGCAGCGATCCGTACAACCGAGTACAGGCCAGGTTCAGTCCCTGACGCGCTGTCGACGCAGCTGTCGGATGGCATATAGCCGCCACACCCAGGCGACCACGATTAGCAGAGCGGCGCTTGGCAACGCACTGTAGGGCTTCAATAGCACTATAAAGTCGTAAATTCCGTGGAACATGGCCGCCATTAGGAAACCTACGACTGTCGCTCGCAACAGCGATTCCTGCGCCGCGTAGGCACGTCCGATCCAGTAGCCCCAGATTGACGCGAACACGATGTGCACGACGGGGCTGGCAAAACCACGGGCTAGGGCCTCGAGCGGGGTCAGGTAGTCCAGGTATTGCCAGTTTTCAATGGCTGCGTAGCCGAGTCCAATAAAAGAGGCGT
>JBPCXZ010000246.1:0-44580 GCA_051008055.1 Woeseiaceae bacterium | reverse complement strand
AGATCAATGACATCTACTCCGCCCAGGCCCAGCGCCTCAACCTGAGCTTGCTTTTGACAAAGCACGGTATCGGAATCAGTCGTCGCACTCTTGCTGAATAACGCAGCCTTTGTCTTGCCGTGCCGGTAATGAATAAAGCCCATATTCTCGAGACATTCTTTCCCAACGTCAGACGCATTCGAGTATCGAAGCAAGTGACCGATTGCTGATGTTTCTTCGACTTTCATTCCAAATCGTTGCTTGAAATATAGGGAGCCATCTGAAATAACAGCGCGGGACCAACCCAGATGAACGTCGCGAAACCCGCTCTTAGACAGGTGATCGAAACTGCACAGATAAACTGCAGTGCCAACGCCCTGACGCATGAGGTCTTTGTCATTACGTAACACACCTTGCGAGAACAAACGTGGACGGCCGTTCTCATAAAAAATAAAGCTCCCACCCACTGCTTCTTTCCCCATATGGATCATGATGAGTTCGCCCTGGCTGGCACGGACTCTTGACATCATTTCTTCCTTCGACATCAAGAAAACCGACTCGCCATGCTTTTCATGCATATGAGGGGTGTACATTTCGTCGTAGAAATATTCAAGATCGTTGCTGTCAACGGTTACTGAGTAACTGATGTCGTTCTTTGACATCAGATTTCGGTCCCGCTTCCTGGACTTTGAAGTAGCTTCGACGGTCTTTTGCTGGACCAGGTCCGCGACACCTGAGAGCCATTCAGGCACAAAAAGGCCCGACGGAAATAACCCGGAATTAACGAGCATTTTATGGCTTCGAAAAAGTTCCAAGTCCCAGCGCAATCCCTGCCGGGCACGACCAAGTTCGTAAATGCTGTATGAGCCGAAGAATTCTTCTTTAGGCGGTTCGGCGAATGCGATCGTTTTGAAATAATGAAAGAACGGCTGCGTTCCTGCATACAGGACACGCAGTTGCCCGCCGCCGTACCTACACGTTCCTGTCAATCCGTAAACGTGAAAGCGCAATCCCCAAAATGGAAATCGAACAGCTCCGACTAAAGCTCGCGCTTTTTGAGATATCGTTCCCATATACTCTCAAGGTGGTAATTTTTTCGCTCGTCGAGAGTTTAATCTAATGGTTTGCATTAAACGCAATCATTTCGCAGCCATTTTGTAACAAGATGTAACCTTATGGTAACTCCAACGAATAACTCGCAATAAAGATGCATGCTGCCGTCTACGGCGGCACATAAAAAAAGAAACCGAATGGCACGCAGCCCGATTACCTATATACATCGCAAGGCGACCAGTGGTTCGCGGGCAGCGCTTTGCGTTTTCAACCGTTGGCTAGGTCGGTTTGAAGACAAACTACTGGTAATTGGGGAAGGTAGAAGTGGAACCACATGGCTGGCGAACTTGTTAAACTTTGACAATCACTATCGAATGCTATTCGAGCCGTTTCAGTCAGAGAATTTTCGACCACCGATTTCATATCAATCAGAGTATCCGTTTCCTGATTTTGACGGCAGTGACGTCGTTGCTCGGCACATACAAAAAGTAATCCGCGGCGACTTTATTTCCGGTCATGCCAACGTTCAATTTCCGAACGTTCTTTATCGAGGTCTATTGATCAAAGATATCAGCGCTCAGCTCATTATCGATCAGCTGTGTGACTCCGCCCCGAGCATGAGAAAAATAATGATCTTCAGACATCCGTTCGCTGTGGCTGAGTCGAAATCAAAGACATTTAGCTGGCCAACTGATCCGTCTACATTTCTTAGCGCTGACAACCCCAGGAGCACTGAGATTGAAAACAAACGGGAAATAATCAACAAGGTGACCGCTACCGGCGACCCAATTCTGATTCAGATTCTTTTGTGGTGTCTGTCTACCCGATATGCCTTGTCGTCTCGATCCTTCAGCTCATTTGCCTTGGTTTTTTACGAAGACCTGATTGCACGCCCTGAGCACGAGTTGCCACGCATTTTCTCCAAACTCAATTTATTCAATCGCTATTCCGAGAACCAGCAACTGATCGAGGAAAAGCTGGGTCATAGAAGTCATGTAACTTTTCGTAACAATGCGATTGAAGACTCTAGGAAGCAACAAGCCGCATGGCACAATAAGTGGGATGCAACAACCATTGATGCTGGTCTCCAGATACTCGAAGAGTTTGGATTTCAGGAAGTCTACTCGGACAGCTTCTCCCCTCTTTTGGACGTAGACCAACTGTTGTCATCAATGCGAAAGCAGAACAATAATGAGGACAATTGTCATAGATAGATCGACCTTAGAAGTCCGGATACATCGAGGGCTGGATGAAATTCGCGGCATTCAGACCGAATGGTTTGATCTTGCGGAGTCGCTGGGCTCCGCCGGTCTCACTCAGTATCCAGAGTATATGCTCGCATATTTGCAGTCATTCGATACGAGCAGCGAAGACGTGTTCGTTATCTCCGTTTTCGATAGGAACAATCTGCTAGCCATACTTCCTTGCCGACTTGTTACAGAACGCGTCTTTGGTATTCACCTTCGAATACTTGAATTCCCGAACTACCCCGTACCGATACACGACGCGCTTATCGGTCCAGCAGAGTCCAGCGTCGAAATATTCCAAACCATCACAGCGCAAATCCAATCATTGATGGCGTCTGACTGGGACTACATGCGATTCCGCGGCGTTCTTGAGGAAAGCGTGCTCGTCTCACTGGCTCGAACGTCGCCGCGCTCGTCGACAACGCATTACGATTTCAGCCATTTACTCTCAGTTACGACAGACCAATATGTAGAAACCGTTCTCAACGCCAAAGCGAGAAACAATCTTCGTCGAAACCGCAAGAAACTGGCAGACCGCGGTGAATACCAATTCCGAACCTTCACCACTTTCCCGGAACTGGAGGACGCATATCAAAGTTTTCTGGAAACAGAAGCTGCCGGGTGGAAAAGTGTTAAAGGAGGTAAAAAAGCGATCGCATTGCACGAGGACCAAACGGCATTTTACCGGGATCTACTTCACCGAAGTTCGCAATCCGGGCGTGGTCATATCCATATCCTTTATTTGAACGGCAAACCTATCGCCTCGGATCTATGCATCTTGACCGCCAATTCCTGCTACTCCTTGAAGCATGGCTATGACGAACAGTACTCCAATCTGGCACCGGGTAATTTGCTCCGCGAATACGCGGTCGAATATTACGGTCGTTCCAGCACCATTGAATCGATAGATCTGGTGTCCGGCATGGACTGGCATCTAACCTGGCGACCTGAGCGGAGAAAAGTTTTTGACGTTCGTTTCCATAAAAAATCACTGCGCGGGATGCTTCTTTACTATATTCGAAGAGCTAGACGTTTATCTGGATCAGTCCGATGACTAGAACGCAATCAAGATTGAAAAGTGAACTACAAGTGAAGCGATTCCTCGGTAAGTTAGAATCATCGGCTACTGCAAATTGTATTGGACAAGTGGCAGCACGGCGATCGGTAGAATCGAATGCAGATCGCTGTACGTTCATTGACATAATCAACTATGACGATGCTTTTAAAGCGCTGAAGAAGAAAGTTCGAGGCAACTTGAACAACGCCCGAAATCGCATGGAGGCTCAGGGTTCCTTTGAGTTTTCAACCATCACGGACAGTGACGACATGGACTGGGCTTATGAACATTTCGTAGAATTGGAAATGTCCGACTGGAAAGAAAAAAAGAAAATAAACGACAGCACTGGTCCGCTCCTGCAGCTATCCGCTCAAAAAAGTCGAAGTATTTGTTCTACAAAAATGTCGTTGAAAGGAACATCGAAGTTCCCAAGTTTATTGAAAGGAAATTAATTGGCAATGTTTCAAAAAATTAGAAAAACCAAAGATTGGCGCTGGCCGAGTTACATTTCGCAACTCACCGCAGGAATTGTGATTGCGATATTACTGACAGAGACGGCATTTGCTCATGAAGAATTAGAAGGTGGCGTTGGCTTCCTAACCGGGCTACTACATCCAGCGCTAGGATTTGACCATCTGCTTGCCATGCTCGCCGTAGGCATTCTCAGTGTACAGATTGGCGGAAATGCAATCTGGCATGTGCCTGCAACGTTTGTCCTGATAATGATCTTTGGCGGGTTTCTCGGCATGCAAGGCGTCAATATTCCAATGGTTGAGGCTGGAATCGCAATCTCTGTAATTGTGCTCGGCATAGCTCTCGCTGCCGAAAAATTCATTCCCGAATGGGTTGCCATTATCAGCGTAGCTATTTTTGGCATATTCCACGGTCATGCGCACGGTACTGAAATGCCCTTAATCGCAAACCCGTGGCTTTATGGACTAGGGTTCGTTACCGGAACTGCCTTGATACACCTTTTGGGCGTGTTCGTAGGCATTGGTTTTCGACACCTTCGTCGAGGACCTGTATTACTTAGAGCAGCTGGAGTCGGTATCGCCGGCATCGGTTGCTATTTTCTCTTTGCAGCATGAGGTTTCAAATGACTCACAATTCCAAGTTAGCAGTTTGGGCGGTGATTCCAGCTATGGCTTTTCTTGCGATGCAGGCTGGCGCACATACTCTTTTCTTCAAGCCAAGCACCTTTTTCGTTTCTCAGGGCCAGGAAGTAGTAATACCCCTTCTCAATGGGACTTTCGAAACTTCGGCTAATCGAATTCAGACCAACCGAATGGATGACGTAACGATTGTGGCACCAGGCGGCGATGCACTCGATGTCGACAGCAGTCAGTGGAGCTATAAGAATAAGACCTCAAATTTGACTGCAACCTTCGACCTGGCTGGCAACTACGTTATTGGCGTCACGACACGGCCATCGATTATAAGAATCGCAGCTGAAGATTTTAATTTCTATCTTCGCTATGAAGGGCTGGATGACGACGCAGAGGATCGCAACGAGCGGGGGGAGACGAATATCGGGGCCGCAGAACGCTACGCGAAGTTTTCCAAGGCAATTATACAGGTCGGTGAGGGTCAGTCCGGCAATTTTGATGCGCTACTTGATCACCAAGTTGAGATTGTGCCGCTGCAAAACCCTTATGAATTGGGCAAGGGTGATGTTTTCCGAGCGCGAGTTCTAAAAGACGGTCAACCACTTGCGAACGAGCTGGTTTACGCGACGCATGAAGGCCACTACGAATTATCAGACGAGGAAATCTTCGACGAACTCGTTCGGGTCCGATCAGATGAAAATGGCGAGGTGGAATTTGTTCTCGCGGAAGCTGGTCGCTGGTACGTTCGGTTCATTCATTTAACACGAACAGGCGACAAGGAACATTGGTATAGCGGCTTGCTTGTGTCTCTTGGCGCTGATGAGCCGCGTATTCCTTACGAATCTCTTTGGGCGACGCTGACTTTTGAAGTCGCTCAATGAGTATGAATGTAGTGCTGTGCATCAGAACGCAGCAATTAGTTTTCAATATGTAACAGTTCTAACCTTTATGTAAAGTTCGAAGACAGTGCAGCGCTCACTTCTCTAAGATAAATTCTCAAGTTCAATTTTTTCGGATCTCATAAGACCGTTTATGAGTCCAAGATCTGCGACCCCTGACAATCAGGGCCATAAAAACAAGTCAAAAAATCAGACGGAAATAATGCGATCCTATTTACCTTTTATTCTCGGTACACTTTTCTTAACACCGCTGGCGGCATTTTCTAATGAAGAAGATAGCGAGCAGGTTGAAGAAGTAATTGTCTATGGCCGCGCGCAGGAAATGTTAGGTACTGCCGACGCTGCGTCTGAGGGCATTGTGGGTTTTGACGATATTCGTCTGATGCCAATGTTACGAGTTGGTGAATTGGTTGAAGCTGTTCCCGGCATGGTCGCCACACAACACTCCGGAACCGGTAAGGCTAATCAGTATTTCCTGCGTGGATTCAATCTGGATCACGGAACAGACTTCTCTGCCTTTGTCGATGGTGTTCCTATCAATATGAGAACTCACGGTCACGGACAGGGCTATCTCGACTTGAATTTCTTTATACCTGAAATGGTTGCGACTACGTCTTACCGGAAAGGGCCGTACTCTGCGCTTGTTGGCGATTTTTCGTCGGCGGGTAGCGTTGAATTTCGGTTATACGATGAACTCGACGACGGTATCTTAAGCGTTAGTCTCGGCACATTTGATTTCTCTCGCATCCTGGGATCGTCCAGTTTTGACATGCTCGGTGGCACGTTGACGGCGGCTGCCGATTACAGCGAATACAGCGGTCCTTGGGAAATTGACGAAGACCTGAACCAGACAAAGATGTTTCTTAGTTACAAAGTCCCCGTTGGCGAAGCAGTCGCAAAGATTTCGTTCCTCGGTTATTCAGGAGAATGGAACTCAACTGATCAGATTCCGGAGCGTGCGGTTAGATCTGGCCTCATAGACGAACTGGGATTCATTGATCCGGACCTAGGCGGACATACAGACCGGTACGGGCTTACCGCACAGTTAAAATCTGAAAGCTGGGACGCAACTGCTTATTGGGTAGATTATGATTTCGGATTGTATTCGAATTTCACTTATCTGCTCGAAGATCCAATCAATGGTGATGAATTCGAACAGATAGACCAGCGTCAGATATATGGGCTGCGAATTGACGGTTCGATCGATTGGGTGACTGGCTTTCTACCGGTAGAGTTTCGCTGGGGTTCCGACGTTCGCGTAGATGATATTGACGATGTTGCGCTCTATCAAACTGTCGCACGAGAGCGCATTGGAACGGTCCGGCGTGATTCCGTCACCGAGTCTTCACTCAGTGCTTACGGAGATTTCGGCCTGGAGCTAGCCGATTCGCTGAGAGTTTCGCTCGGGGTGCGTGCGGACTACTTCAGCTGGGACGTTGCGGCAGATCAAATCGAAAACAGTGGGGATGGCAACGAATTCTTAGTCAGTCCGAAGTTTAACGCTGCATTTCGCGCAACGGATAATCTCGAAGTCTACTTAAATTGGGGTCGCGGCTTTCATTCCAACGACGTTCGGGGAAACACCATCAGTATTGATCCGATCACCGGTGAACCTGTTGATCCGGTTGACCCACTTGTTAAGTCGAACGGTGCAGAAATTGGAGCACGGTTTGAATCAGGCGGGAGTTTTAATGCAACAGTGACAGCGTTTTGGCTTGAACTGGATTCGGAATTACTATTTGTTGGTGACGCTGGCTCGACTGAAGCGCTGGGTGCATCCGAGCGTCTGGGCGTTGAGTTTTCGACGTTTATGCAAGTAAACGACTGGCTCGCTGCAAATTTCTCATATACCTATACCGACAGCCGGTTTAAGCAAGACGATGGTGCGGGCCGAGAGATTCCCGGAGCCGTTGAATCCAGCGCGACATTAGGGCTAAACAGCGTGTGGGAAAGCGGATGGTTCGCGTCAGCCCGCGCGAGGTACCTGGGATCGTCACCATTGATAGAGGACAACACTGTGCGCTCAAAGGCGTCGCTGTTGATTAACGCTGGCGTTGGATATCGTATGGAGAGGATGGAATTCAGGCTGGACGTATTCAACCTGCTGGATTCAGGTGACTACGATATCTCCTACTACTACGCATCGCGTTTGCCGGGTGAAGCAATAGGCGGCGTTGAAGACATACATTTTCATCCTCTCGAGCCAATATCTGCAAGAGCCTCTGTAACGCTTCATTGGTAAGAAGTAGCCCTGCCCGCTTCTTCTTACTCTTTTTCTGCCAGGCGCGAGCGAACTACCGGCTCTAGTCCGGTCATACCGGCCGAGCGACCATAGGCCAACGCGTCGTCGTCGCTGGCACCATTGAGGCTCTCCCGAAGCGCCAACAAAGCTCCTACTCGATTGCCGCTGCCGCAGTGCAGTAGCACCGGACCGTCGTATCCGGCGAGGATTTCATCAAGCTTTGCCGCATTCTCAAAGCTAATTGCATCAGGAGACGACAGCGGCAAAGCAACATACTGCATGCCAACTTCATCAAGTACCGCGGGCTCGTCCAGACCACGGTCTTCAGACTCACCGCGCAAATCGACAACGGCGACGTAGCCGGCCTCTGCGAACAAGGCAAACTCGTCCGCGTCGGGCTGTCCTGCTGACGTCAGACCGTCAACCGGCTTAATGTCTTCGCTGGTATTCAATTGACCGATGTCGATATGCACGCGTTGTTGATCGTCTGCCACCACTACTCCTGAAAGAATTAAAAAACTGACTACAAGCAGAATATTTTTATTCACCTTGCTATCACTCCGTCAAAATCACAACACTGTCAAATACAATGCCTTCATTGGTGACCCGCATGTCGACGGTCATGCGATCGTACATGTCGGCAATCGCCAGCATGACATCCTGCATTGCCGCCTGAAATGCCGGTGACATTGGATTCTCGTCGTCATCATCAGCCTGCACCATCGCTTCACCGATAAAGGTGTAATAGCGATTTGCGTCCATGCTGAAGTTGAAGATTGTGCCATTATCACTCGCATCGGCAACCAGCATGTCGCCAAGTTTCGCTTGACCATTATCGCCCACCGACAACGCCAAAGCATCGTCGCCTAGTGCTGCGTATACATCTTCGCCCATCGCCTGCGCTTGTGGCAGATCGAGCAGCACCGGCTCTCCATCAGGCTGCAATTCCAAAGCTGCGACTTCCGGGCTCATCATCGCAGCGAAGGCCAGCAGAGATGGCGCATTTTGCATAGCCAGCAAAACCTGTCCATCGATCGATGTTGGCGGCGTCTGCGAGGCCATGTCCAGACCCTCAATCTCGTCAATCACCGCAACGAAACCTCGAAAATCATAAATCATGGGCGGGACGGGCTGTTGCAGCGCAACCCGTGTCTGCACAGCCGCGTCATTAATGTCAGCAAACTCATTACATTCGTAAGGATTCGCTTCCAGCGCATCGAGCTGCGTCTCAACAAATTCACGCACAGACTTTACATTGAGGCTCATGCCAAACGACAACAATCCACCCATATCGCCAACCAGACCAGGAACGGGCGCTGACCACGTTGACAGTCCTTCAGCAATATCGCTGCGCATCTCCAGAACAACCTGGGAATTGAAACGGGATGTTGAAATATTGGTGTAGCCCATCACCATGCGCGGCGCGATTCCAGCCATCGAACGAATTTCAGCACTGCAGACAGCTGACAACTCTTCTTGCTGATGCATCGCGAATATTGCGGCATCAAGTCCTTCGGCATCCCCAGTGACCGTTTTGGCAACCTGCTCCAGGTCAAAATAGCCGATAAAATAATCGTTAAAGCCGTAATCATTGGCTATGCCTTGCAGCTTGCCGGAACCGACAATAGACGTTGCTGGCTCTTCAAACCCAAGCAGGACGCTGAGCTGGTCGTCATCAAACCCTGCGGGCGCCACCGCAATAGCGACCTGAGTGTCCATTATAGATACCAGAATCTTGGCTTCCTCGGCCACGATATATCGCACCGGATTGCCCGCAATCGTCGCGACTTCCATTTTCTCATTGGCGGACTCTTCGATTCGTAGCAATGCAGCTTCAAACAACGCACCATCGCTGACCTCAATACGTAATACCGGAAGCAGCCCATTGCCGTACAGAACTGCGCGAGACTCACGGTCGAATCCAGCGCCGCGCAATCCATCCATCGACATTAACGACGATATCTCGCCGATCACCGCCACGGCCTTGGCAGAGTTCTCGCTATCGCCACTCTCCTCAGCCTCTTCGGTGGCCATCACCAGGACTTCCTGCAGGATCGTTTCGTAGGCTGCCAGAATGCGATCAATGCTCGGCTCAAGCTTGTCCATGACATCATCAGGCAGTGGCGAAAGATTCGCGAAAACATAGGGAGAATCTGCCGGCACGTACTGGAGAATTTCACCTGCTGCGCCCAGGTCCGCTGCTGCAACTGGCTCTTCCTCAGACCCGCTACATCCGTACAAAAATAGTGCGGCAATTACTGCCGTCGCTAACACCTTACTGCTGACTAATTTCAACATTTGAGTAACATCCTTACGATCTGCAAATGGAACTGTACAAAGCCACAGTACGTGATCGAATCGACGTACCGTGAATTTGGTGAGAAAGGTAGCTTGGTGAACGGTTTTGATTTTTTCCGATCTGCGTCGAATGCCGTTCTGGGTTTATTATACTCATGACACAATCCCGGACTCAACTCATGTCACAGTTAATTCGGATGGTTTCACCATCGGAGCTAGACGACCTGCTCGCTTTAAACGAGTCAGAAGTGCCGCATGTCGGCACGATTAACATTGAGCAGATGCAATGGTTTGCGCGAAACGCAGACTATTTCAGGGTGGTAGAAAAAGACCATCAAATCGCCGGATTCCTCATCGGACTGCGGCCGGGCTCTTCATATCAAAGCCGCAACTACCGCTGGTTTTGTGATCGGTATGACGATTTCGCCTACGTCGACAGAGTCGCCGTTGCCAAATCTGCGCGCGGGCTCGGCGTCGCCAGCAAACTCTATGCTGATTTTGCGGCAACGTTATCAGGCAGCTGTAAGGCGTTAACGTGCGAAGTTAATATTCTGCCACCTAACGAAGGCTCAATGAAATTTCACGCGCGTCTCGGATTCCGCGAAGTCGGCTCGCTGACCAGTGATGACGGTAGCAAGAAGGTGGCCCTGCTAGTAAAAGACCTCTAGCTAAGGATCATATTTCTCACCGGCCGCGACGACGACCGGCAACCTGTTTTGTGGTGACGCGACCGGACAGGTCGAGAAGTCATTAAATGCACATGGCGGATTGTAGGCACGATTAAAATCAAGCCAGGTCATTTCGCCATGGTCAACTGCATCGGCATACAAAAAGCGCCCGGCCGGGTACGTTTCGCGGCCACTGCTGCGGTCACCGAACACAAAGAACAGCGAATCACCGGAGGCGTAGGCCTCGAGCTGCATCGACTCACCTTGGAGCTCGAACTCGACCACGCCAGGTGATTCCGGATTCCAACCAAGTCCTTCAATAACAGTCGCGACTGCTACCGTCTTCGGCGTTTCATATGCCTTGAACGTGGCAGCAACCCGCATGTTCAGGTCAATCGGAAAATAATCTATCGGCGGAAAAGCCGCGATCGCCGGATTCTCAAAATCGCGCAGCCGCAAAGCAAATCGTTCGTCCCGCTTGATGATTGTCCAGGCCAGCGATTCATGGGACACCGTCACAGGCGCGTCCGTCGTGTCGTCGGCAAGCAGCAAACTGGTAACCGGCTTGCCCTCAGACACGACGGCGACACCATCGACAACCTGTAATTCGACACCGTCCGCAGAAACCTGCAGTTCGCCGATGTGTTCGGCCGCAGTCGCCGGAAAAACTATTTCGTTGTTCGCACCCGAGCCTATGCTCGTGACTCCGTCATCAAGCCAGAATAAGCCTGCGAGATTCAGGTACCCCGTCGGCCCGCGCAGATTCTCGAGCCGCTCTGCGCGCCACTCAAGCAAATCAGATTCATAACGCTCGGCATCAAAAGGTGCATCCGGTGCACCACAGGACGCACACAGGCCAGTCAACGCCAATAGTTTGATCACATTCATTTTGCTCATTGATCAGGAGTCCCTGCATTATTATCTGGATCTTGCAAATCTTGCCTCGCCGACGGTCCACCCGCAAGATGCGACTAATGAAAGATGACGCTGACGCCGCAACACTAGCTTATGCCGATCTGCAACCGGAGCAGATCATTACGGCACTGGAAGAACTGGGATATCACTGTGATGGCCGATTTCTGGCGCTAAATAGCTATGAGAACCGGGTCTACCAGATCGGCATTGAAGATGACGCGCCGATGGTGGCCAAGTTCTATCGACCTGCCCGTTGGAGTGACGAGCAAATTCTTGAAGAACATGAATTTGCCCAGTCGTTGGCGGATGCCGAGTTGCCGGTCATCGCGCCTTTGCAGCATTCCGGCGCCACTTTACTGACCTCCGGCGTTTTCCGATTTGCCGTGTATGAGTGCCGTGGCGGACGTGCACCGGATCTCGACAACTACGAATTACAGCGCCAGCTCGGCCGACTAATCGCCCGTATTCATTTGATTGGCGAGACCCAGTCATTTGCGACCCGGCCGAGCATCGATATCGAAAGTTATGGCACGACGTCCAGTGAGTATCTCTTGGACAATGAGTTAATCCCCTGGGACCTTGAGGCGGTCTATGAGGGTATCGCTGACCAGGTATTGGACGGTGTTTCAGCCTGTTTTGAATGCGCCGGAGCTATAAAGACATTGCGCATTCATGCCGACTTTCATCCCGGAAACGTCTTAATTGCTGGCGAACAGATCCATATTGTTGACCTAGATGACACTCGCCACGGCCCGGCCGTACAAGACCTGTGGATGTTTCTTTCCGGAGACAAAAATGAGCAAGCGCCGCAGCTTGCGGCACTGCTGGAGGGCTACCAGGAGTTTCGCCGGTTTGACGCACGTGAATTGCACCTAATCGAGGCTTTGCGCAGCCTGCGCATCATGCACTACGCCGCCTGGCTCGCGCGTCGCTGGAGCGATCCGGCTTTTCAGACAGCGTTCCCCTGGTTTGCAGGGCAGCGCTACTGGGACGAGCACATGCTGTCCTTGCGCGAACAAATCTCGTTAATGCAGGAAGCCCCGGTCGAGTGGCTGTCGCGTTAGCCCAATGTTGTAGTTGATCTAAGAGAACGGCCGATCTACAGTCAATTAAAAGGAAAATAGCAGCATCGTCGTGGAACTCTGGTTCATACAGACGCTCTGACTATATGGAATAAGGGACGAAAATTGCCGGAATCGCCAAATTGAACAAGTCGACGCGTATTGGTCTGACAGGGATACTGCTGAGCTGTCTGTTGGCCGGCTGTGGATCCAATGTGGTTATGGACGCCCCAACCATTCCGACACCGCTGATACACAAGATTCCAGCAACCGTTGGATTGCGGATGCCGGCGAATTTCCAGGACTTCATCCATGAAGAAGAAATTATTGGCCGAGAGGAATGGTCGATAGATCTGAACGACTCAAACGCCCGTTTTTTTGAGCAGTTGTTTGCTTACATGTTTGAGAACGTCACCGTCATAAGGTTCGATGAAGATCCGAAAAACTTTGCCATCGACGCACTGATTGAACCCAGCATTGATGCATTTGAGTTTTCGGTGCCAAATCAAAGCAAGACCGAATCATTCGCTGTCTGGATCAGGTATCGCATCAAGGTGTTTGATGAAGAAGGCGATCAGGTCGCCAATTGGCCGGTAAGCGCCTACGGCAAGAGTCAGACCACCTCAGTGAGTGGCACGCAGGCGTTGCAGCGAGCTGCTATTCTAGCAATGCGGGATGCGGCCGCCCTAATGATCATGAAACTCGATGAGGCTACAGGAATTTCCAGGATAGCCGAAGCGCGCGCCGCGATGGTCGAAGTACCGGACCCGGTAGTGACGGAGGAACTCGAAAATGCGGCAGAATAAGAGCAGCCTGAGAATCCTGGTATGCGTTGTTGCGGCTTTCGCCAGCGCGGGATGTGTAACCTCTAGGGTCGAAGATGCCCGGGTAAGTGATACCGGAATCGACGCAGGAGAAGGCGTCGTGGTGATGGCCAAAAGTTACCATTTGGGCAATGAAACCGAAGAAAAATACATTCGTTGCGTCGAGAAAGCGCTGGGAAACGGCAATGCCGGTCTGAGAGTCATCCCGCATCGTGAGTTCGTGGATTCACTTTTCCCCTGGTTCGAACCTCGAACGGCACCGGCAGAGACAAAACACCTGCCTAAACTCATGGACAATCCCGGCGTCATCGACAGTATCACGGCACAAAAAGTTCGTTACATCATCTGGCTGGACGGCGATACCGAACGGGTCGCTGGTGGCGGTAGCCTGTCGTGCGCTGCTGGACCTGGTGGTGGCGGTTGCTTCGGCTTCGCATGGTGGCAAAACGATGCGGACTATCAGGCATCAGTCTGGGATCTGCAGGACCTTGAGGCAGCAGGCACTGTAACCACCGATGTCAGCGGCACGTCATTTCTGCCGGCGCTGGTTATTCCAATTCCGCTGATCGCACGCGCCCAGAACAAAGCTTGCAAGGCTCTTGCCAGCCAGTTGCAATTGTTTATCGGTAGTGGCGACGAAGCCGCCTGAGAAGTCAGTTCGGCCGACCGGCGCGAATAAAAGCATCAGCATAGAAATCGGAGCGCAATGAGCCGATTGAAACGACCTTGCCGCTTGATGGCGCATGCACGAATTCACCGCCGCCAACATACAAGCCTACATGCGACATCTTGCCAGCGATCCTGAAAAAAAGTACGTCACCTGCTCGCAGGTCCCTTTCTGAAACTGGCCGCAGTTCTGACCACAGGGTTGCGGTTGTTCTGGGTACCGTTTTGCCAGCCTGAGCGTAGGAATAGTGAACCAGTCCGCTGCAATCAAAGCCACCTGGCGTCGAACCGCCGTATCGATAAGGCACTCCAATTTGCTGCACTGCGACGGCTACTGCGCGATCGGCATTTGTATCGCTCGCAGGAGCCGAAACCGGACCGTTGGCAGCGCAACCAGCAAGCACGGCAATCGCCAGCGATACAACGAACCCGCGAACAAACCGGACCGTCTGGGATATCATCGCGCTACACTCCATCCGCATTAAGAACCTGTAGCTTAATCATATACAACTGAACAACCAATGAACTGCATCGCAATTAAACGCACTCCGGCCCTTCTGTTACTGGCCTGGTTCACCGCACTCGGTGGACCGGTTGCCTCTGCATTAGATGGCGACGAGTCATTGGCCTATTCCGTTCGTTACCGAGTCGCAACCATACCGGACACAGACTCGCTCCAAGTCAGCATGACCGTTCAACAAACTAGGGGGCTGCTAAGGGAGGTTCGTTTCAAAGTTAGCCCTCACCTCAGCGACATCCGTGTTGATGGTGACAGCCTCGGATCGTTAGACGAGGTTTCGTGGCTGCCGGGACCATCAGGCGGCACTCTGAGTTGGATTGTAGAGATTGGAAATGAACGTAATGGCAACGGATACGACGCATGGATTGAGAGTGACTGGGGCGTATTCCGAGCAGAAGATGTCATTCCGCGCGCCGCAACCCGCGCAGTCCGCGGCGCCTATAGCAAGACGACCTTGCAGATTGATCTGCCGCGCGATTGGACAGCCGTTACTGCGTATCCGCTTCTAGAAAACACCTTCAGTATCGACAAAGAGTATCGGAACTTTGATCAGCCCGATGGCTGGATCGCAATCGGCCGGCTAGGTGTGCGTCGCGAACAGATCGCCGGTATGCGCGTGACTGTTGCCGGTCCGGTTGGACATTCTGTCGGGCGCATGGAAATTCTCGCCGTACTGAACTGGACACTGCCGGAATTGTCTCGCGCACTGGGCGACCTACCGGAACGGTTAACCATTATCAGCGCTGGTGAACCGATGTGGCGAGGCGGGCTTTCGGGCCCGAATTCGTTCTTTCTGCACGCAGATCGTCCGCTGATTAGCGAGAACTCCACCAGCCCATTGCTACACGAAGTCATGCACAGCATTTTGCGGATTTCGGCGGCCGATGGTTTTGACTGGCTGGTCGAGGGCATCGCCGAATACTACTCTCTGAAACTCCTGCACCGCAGTGGCTCGATATCCGAGTCGCGTTACCAAAAAGCAATGAATTTTCAGAAAAACTGGTCCTCATCTGCCGATTCCCTTTGCAAGTCCTCCTCGACAGGTGCCACCACGGCACTTGCGGTCGTAACAATGTCAGCCCTGGACGCCGAAATACGAAGTCGCTCATCGGGCAACGCGTCGCTTGATGACGTTGTGGTTGCTTTACGCAAAAATCCACGACAAATAACACTTGGCGATGTACAGAGCATCACCGAGGACATTACCGGTTCCAAATCTGTGATCTTGCAACTCGACAAGCTACCCGGTTGCCGTACTATCAATTCCATCGCTCAGGAAACCAGTTAACGTATGGACGGCCAGCACGACCTGCAGGTAATTTTGCGCTCGCGAACACCGATCGTTGTCATCGAGACGCGGGATGAAGGCCGCATCCTCGAAATGCTGCAATCAATCGCAATCAGCGCCGCCGGCCACGACTACCTGCCGCTCTTTCAATGGACCGTTACCGATGGTCTGCAACGCCTGGACATCGCCCTGGAACCACAGGCAGTAAATTCACAACCCGGTGACGTACTGAAGCACATTCGTGCTGTATCGAAACCAGGCATCTACGTTCTACTCGACTTTCACCCCTTTCTCGAAGACCCGATACACATACGATTGATGAAGGACATCTGTATTCGGTACCAGGACACGCCGCGACAGATTGTACTAATCAGTCACGATGTAAAACTTCCGGCCGAGCTTGACGCCTTCAGCGCGCGCTTTGATATGTCCTTGCCCAGCGAAGCCGAGCGCAAGAAAATCGTTCGCCGGGTAGCCGACGAATGGGTAGCCGAAAATCCCGGCTCCAGGGTCAAGGCTGACGCCAAGGCCCATGACATGCTGATTCAGAATCTCGCCGGACTGACCTATTCTGATACGGAGCAACTCGCAAGAAACGCGATTTTTGTCGACGGCGCGATCTCGAAGAGTGACTTGCCTGATGTCATGCAGGCCAAGTACAAGTTGCTCAATCGCGGCGGCGCATTGCAGTTCGAGTACGACACCACCCGCTTCGGTGATGTCGGCGGTATGTCGAAACTCAAGACATGGTTAAGTCAGCGCAGGTCCGCGTTTCGCGGCGAAAGCAATGCAGCACATCTCGATTCGCCAAGAGGCGTCGTGCTCTTGGGCGTGCAGGGCTGTGGTAAGAGCCTCGCGGCCAAGGCGACGGCAGGAATATTCGGCGTGCCGCTCCTGCGACTCGATTTCGGCGCTATCTACGACAAGTATCATGGCGAAACGGAACGCAAGTTGCGGGAATCTTTGCAGACGGCCGACGTCATGTCGCCATGCGTACTCTGGATTGACGAAATTGAGAAAGGCATTGCCGGCCGCGGCGGTGAAACAGGGACGACGCAGCGTGTCCTTGGCACATTCCTGACCTGGATTGCCGAAAATGAAAGTCGAGTCTTCGTCGTCGCCACTGCGAACGACATAACCGCCCTGCCCCCGGAGCTAGTGCGTAAAGGACGTTTCGATGAAATTTTCTTTGTTGATCTGCCAAGCGCGGAGACTCGGGCTGCGATCTTGCGGATTCATCTGGGACGACGGGACCAAGACGCAGACAAATTCGACACAGCTGCGATTGCGGCAGCTGCAGACGGCTTCTCCGGCTCGGAGATTGAACAGGCCATCGTTGCCGCGCTATATGCGGCACACGCACAAGACAAGACATTAACCTCAGAGCACATACTTGGGGAGTTATCTCAGACTCGTCCGCTCTCGGTGGTAATGCAGGAACGGATCGCAGAATTGCGCAATTGGGCGCAGGGCCGAACCGTGCCATGCGATTGAATAAAGAGCCCTAACTTAACGTAATACAAGGATTTTTCTGGCTAGATCAATTGTCTGAATTGCTCTGCGTGGTAGTATCTGTGCATGGCTAATAATAAGAAAAACGTAAAGAGATTAGTCTCAGATGATGACGATCCCACCGCAGAACTCGAGGCGCTGACCCTGCCGGACGAATCTGCGAGTCGGAATCGCGAAAGCGCTACCAGCACTGCCGGCTTCTCCGGACGCCCCGCCGCTGAAGCTGGCCAGACCGACTCCGTTGCTTCCCTCAAGACTGACCTGTTGTCACGATCCGAAACCATAGATCGCTTGCAGTTTGATATGGAAGTCTTGCGCGCCAAGTGGCAAGGATTGTCGACTGAGATCAAAGCGCGCGAGGAGCACGCGAACAAACTAAATGTAGAATTAAAGACGGCAAAACAGGCCGCGCAAGACGCAGAAGAGCGAATTGCCGACAGCAAGAAAACGACCAGCGATCTGCAACTACAATTACAGCAACGCGATGAAGCCTACCGCAAATTGACTGTTGAGCTGGCAATCCTGCGCGAGCAAATTTCAGCCGGCACGCCCGACGACGAACGTCTCAATGAACGGTTGCTAATCATCCAGTCCGGGCAACTCGCCAGCGGTGAGCACGAGATTCGCGAATTGCAGACTCGAGTGCAGAAAAGCGAGGAATATGCTGATCAAATTCGATACCAACTCCGGCTGCGGGACGCCGATGCGGGCGACTTCAACGGCACTATCGAGGCGCTGGAGCAGCGACTGAAAGAGAGCAGCGATCGCGTCTCCGTTCTGCAGAAGGAATTGCATCAAGCACAGAACGAGAATTCCAAGTTAACCGACAACTTGTCTCAACTCCACAACACCCATGCAGAAGAAATTCGCATGATCCGCTTTGAGCTGGGCGATGCGCAGGAAACTTTGACTCAACATGAGCTCGTCGCTGAGCAGCTGGCGTCAGACCTGGTTGAGACTCGTACCCATCGAACCGAACTTGAAAACATGCTTGCGGAATCTGAGGAAAGCAGCAATTCCACGATCGACTCGCTGCAGAAGGAGAATCGTCGACTACTCTTCGAAGTCGAAAACATGACCGATAAGCTTCAGACCAAAAGTGAAGCTATCAATTGTCTTTTGGCTGAGTTGGCCAAACATTCCACGGCACCGGATCCAGTCACCGACATCGAGGATGCGATAGAGGAAATCGATACCCGGATGTCCGAACAGATTGACGATCGGTCCTACATCGAACGGGAACGAGTTACCCGCCTGTTGATCGGCAAGATCGACGGCCAGGAACTTCGATTTCCATTGTTCAAAGACCGGCTCACAATGGGCCGAACTCGGCAAAATGACATTCAATTGAAGTCAGAACACATCAGTCGGCGTCATGCAGTAGTAGTCATTGAAGGCGATGTCACACGCGTCATCGACTGGGGCAGCAAAAATGGTGTTTTTGTTAACTCAAAAAAAGTAAAGGAACATTTTCTAAAGAACGGCGACCTGGTAGGCGTTGGAACCGCCGAATTTCGCTACGAAGAACGTCCGAAGCGCGACAGCTGAGACAGAGTCCACACTTGGTTCTGTGAGCACACTCACGGACAAGAGTGCTGCAATCGCTTAGGCTCTCTCATGACACGCAAGGGAGTGCTCGTCAAAATGATTCTCGGTAATGCTTCAAAATCCACACCTGTTCTCAGCGAAACCCAACAGATAACACACGAAACCGGCACGCTGTTGTCGAGAAAGATCTGGCTGCCAAAGGTCTTGTACGCCATGCTGCCCTATTTCTACATTTTCTCAGGCGCGGCTGCACTGTTGGCTACACTTTATATCGGCAACTGGTACTGGGTCCTGCCTCACTACCTGTTCTTCTCGGCTGCTTGCCTGCATATGGGAGTGATGATTTATCGTCGCCGCACCAAGCGCAATGAGAACATTGAATGAGCGATGCTTGATCTTTATCCCGACGTGGGCAACGATAGGTCCTAATTCCTCTACCGCGGCCGACACGTGTCCGACACCAAATCCTCGATCCGAAGAACTCTAATACGCGAAGTTGCACTTCTGGTCGGCCTACTGTTGCTGGGACTAGTGTTGCTGCCCATTGCGATTTTCGTTGTCGGCAGCCAGGTTTTCGGTGACTACGGTGCCGCCGGATTCAGCGGATTTTTCAACATGCTTGGCGGCAAATTGCGCAACGGCGACTGGGTAGCCTGGTTTCTTGTACTTGCGCCCTATTTCGCCTGGCAAGTAGTCCGAATGACGGCGTTCTTCTGGCGAAAACTCGGTCGCGACGCAGCAAGCAGTACGCACGTCTGAAAAGCTCGTACGCGAGTTGTCACACTGTGTATTCGGACCGACGTCACAGCTTTGCTCAATGTGTAGAGATTATGTCGACAATAATGCATGCTAGAGGCTGCAAGGTCCTATAGTTACGGCCATCTCAGCATCACAGACGTACGGATAACAGACAATGAAGCGCTTCTTCAATTGGCTAGCAGACAAGATATCGCCAGAGAAACCTTCACCGCGCGTGGACCTGCACAAGACCGGCTACCATACCGCGCCAAAGACAAGCAAAAAACCAGCCAAACAGGCGGTACCCCGTTCGCAGCCGGAATACATCGATTTTGATTCCAATGTTGATGGCAGTATCGATGACGCCGGACCCGGCAAGAATGTGCTCAGGCGCAGTAAATTGTCTCGGGAAGACGCTGGCACACACGAGTCTTTGTCCATTCTCGATGACTCGGCCGACAATCAGAACCAGGATGAGGGAGGTATTGATCCTTACAATACCGGTCAGTTCGATCGATCCAAGAACTGGGACAAACGATTTCGCAAAGACTAGGCTCACCACATGAGCTTGCAAGTATCCTTCGAACTCAACGACGAAGACCTTGAACACTTTCGTTTGATAATGCTGCACGCGCGCGACGCCGCCGCAGGGAAATCTCCTGAAGAAATCGTTACAACAGCTAACAAGTTGCTGGACGAAATCGGTGCTTTACGCACACCGGGTTTTATCGCCGAACGTCTACAGAAACTGCAACAGATGATGCATATGATCTCTGACATCGAATGGCGGATGCCGCACGAAGAAGTTAATCGAGTTCTGCATGCCCTGGCTTATTTCGCAGAGCCTGATGACCTCATTCCTGACGAAATCCCAGGTCTTGGATATCTCGACGATGCCATCATGATCGAGCTTGTTGTGCGTGAGCTAGGGCACGAATTGAACGCTTACGACGAATTCTGTGCGTTTCGCAAAAATCTGCCTGAAGGCTCAACGGCAAAACTTGTGGCAAGGCGAGACGAACTCATGCAGCAAATGCGAGATCGTCGCGAACAAGATCTTCGCGCAAAAAACCAGCGAGATATTCGCTTGCTCGACTAGCTTTGGACGCCCTCTTCTTGGGCTAAGGCAAATAGTAGTAGGTTGTTCCCGCGAGCCCAACCCACATTGCCACTTGCGACAGGTGCATTAATCTGTGATTTGTGAGTAATGCATAGAAACTCGCGGCCGAAATACCGGTCATAACAAGGAAGAGACAAAAACTTCGTACTAGCGGTCCGAATTCATCCCTGACACGTGGATAATCGTCGCCAAGCATGAGATAGACAAAAAGGACAGCCGCCAGACTTACGGCAATAGATAAACAGGAACCTGCGACAATACCGGTGATCACAGCCAATGGACGCATTCTGTAGTTTCCAACTTGGATAAAATAATTGAAGTAAAAACAGCGCCTTTATGCAAAGTGCGCCCTTGATCAAACCTGTCGGGACCACTAGCCTAGCCCGACTGATGATCTTACTAGATAAGCACAGCCATTGAATGGAGATGGATTTGAACGTAATTGAAAACCGGTACTTGAGAATGACTGTTGCCGCCGCGTTAGCCCTGCTTTCGCTCGGCGCCGCCGCAAGTACTATAGAGTCGACCAGCGACACAGTCCTGGAACCGGAATCACGCCACGAGAACATTGGTGAACTGGTTACAGCGTTCATTCAGAAATCACACTACAACCACATTCCGGTTGACGACGAACTCTCTTCCGCCGTCATGGACACATTCCTCAATGAGCTTGATCGCAACAAAGTGTATCTGTTGGCCAGTGATATCGAATACTTTGAAGAATTCAGGTACGAACTTGACGACATTGCCAGAAAAGATCCTCTCGATCCCGTCTTCGATATGTTCGCTATCTACCGGACCCGAGTTCGCGAACGGTTTGAATTTGCCATCGAGCAACTGGATGAAGAGCCAGACTTGACCCTCGATGAGGAATATCAGTTCGATCGCTCTGATGTTGCCTGGGCAACGACCAGCAAAGAACTCGATGCTCTGTGGCGCAAACGCGTGAAAAATGATGTGCTGAACCTGGCTTTAAATGACAAGTCCTGGGAGGAGTCTCAGGAGGTATTACGCAAGCGCTACAATCGCTACCTCAGACGCATGGAACAGCTAAATAGCGACGACGTGTTCGAAACGTTCATGAATGCGTTTGCACATACGCTCGACCCACATTCAAGTTACCTGTCGCCGCGTAACTCCGAGGAATATCGCATTCAGATGAGCTTGTCTTACTTCGGTATCGGCGCATCTCTGCAGACAGAAGATGACTACGTGCAAATCGTGAACATCATCGCCGGCGGGCCGGCTTCGGTCGACGGCAGGCTCGGCCCGAAAGACCGCATTGCCGGTGTAGCTCAAGGGACAGACGGACCGATGATGGATGTCATTGGCTGGCGACTTGATGATGTCGTGGACTTGATACGCGGCGAAGCCGACACTGTGGTCCGTCTGCAGATTATTCCAGCTGGCGCCCTGCCCGGTAGCAGCGAAAAAGAAATCAGCCTGACCCGCGGCCAGGTCAAACTCGAAGAGCAAGCGGCCAAAAGCGAGATCATCACGGTGCCTCGTGACGGCCGAGATTGGTCCATCGGTGTAATTGAAGTGCCGAGTTTCTATCGTGATTTCCGCGCCTTGAGTAATGGCGACAAAGATTTTACGAGTACGACCAAAGACGTGAAGGCATTGATCGATGAACTTGAGCAACAAGGTATCGACGGCCTGGTAATCGACCTGCGGAATAACGGCGGTGGTCATTTAACTGAAGCCACTGCACTGTCAGGGTTATTTATCGACAATGGCCCTGTCGTTCAGCTGAAAAATGCGAGCGGCCGTATCAGCCGCCTGGATGATCCGGACCCGGTCAGCCGGGTCGCCTATAACGGTCCGATGGCGGTACTGATCAACCGTTTCAGCGCATCAGCGTCAGAAATATTTGCAGCGGCAATCCAGGACTACGAGCGCGGCGTGATTATCGGCCAGACGACCTTCGGCAAGGGAACAGTCCAAAACCTCTATCCGCTGGATCAATACTTACAGCCGGAAGGTGACAAAGGTTACGGCCAGCTGACCCTGACGATTGGCAAGTACTACCGTGTTACAGGCGAAAGTACCCAGCACCGAGGTGTCGATCCGGACATCATTCTTCCGTCCAGTATTGATGCCGAAGAGATCGGTGAAAGCGTTCGTGAAACGGCCTTGCCTTGGGACACAATTCAGACGACCCGATTTAGGGCTGGAGATCCGCTGGACACAACCATAGATTCTTTAACTGTCAGCCATGCTGAACGCGCGAAGGACGATCCAAACAATCAGTACCTCGAACAGTTCATCGAAGATGATCGGGAAGTACGCGGTCGTAAATCGGTTTCGCTCAATATCGAAACTCGTCGCGAAGAACGCGCCGCAAACATGGATCGCGCACTACAACTCGAGAATGATCGTCGTGCAGCACTTGGTCTTGAGGCCTTGGAATCGCTGGAAGATATCGATGAGGAAGATCGGCCGGATATCCAGCTTGACCAAGCCGCCGGAATTGTTACAGACTTGGCCTTAATGCGTGAAGTCGCGGGAGTACCCGAGCAAGCAGCAAAGGTAACTCCCTGATTTCAAAAGACTTGCGATTAACTATGTTGGTGTTATACTGCACTATAACACCGAGGGATTTTCGCGGAAGAATTTGTGACAGGACGACTGAATAGATCGAAACGCTATATCGGCGGCGCAACGATAGCGCTGCTTTTCGGTTTGTCCTGCTCCTCTGCAATCGCCGCCGACGCTATCAAATCTGCCTGCGACAAAATCAGCGACGCCCCAAAGGGAGTCGAGATATCAACTCAGTCATTGTCCATTAAGCTCGTAGATCATGGTCCAACTGATTCTGCAGCCGACATGAAAGCGCCGGCCGCCGATCCTGCCGTGGAAAAGCTGACTTCACCTGCACTGGCTGCCGATACCGCAGACACGACTCTTACGGATAGCAAAGAAACCAGCGCCACAGAATCTGACGCTGCTCTGACGGCAGACGAGCTGCCCGAGACAGCTCTTCGACTTCCTGGAGTATCTGAAAAAGAGCTGCCACGGTTTCGCCGTCAGATGTATCGCACGGACATCTAGTCGCCGCCCGACTCGATTATCGACTGACCACCAAATTCAAGTTCCAGTAGTTCTCGCCTAATAGATTCAGCGAGAACTTCTTGCTGGTGTCATCACCTAGTACCTCGAATACGGTGGATACAGACGCCGAGGTAGGTACCGCATCGCTAGGACGCCTATACTCCGCCCGCTCAGAGATCAACTGCGCCCTGTTCTGCAGATCCTCGGCAAAGTCCGTGTTCCGCGACAGAACAGCGAGACGCTCCTTTACGCTTGCCAATATGGCTTCGCAACTCGCTTTGTCGCCATAGTTAGTCGCACCAACACTCTTGTCTCCGGCCTCCTTGGCAAGATCCGCAATATCATTGTCTCTCAGCATCAAATACTGCTGTTGCGCATAGGCAAGAATCATCAGGTTAATCGTCCTCTTCGTCGCAATATCGAGACCTTGTGTGTCAGGCGGTTGCCGATTCAGATTTTCTTCAAGTTGCGCGAGTAGGCGAGCTTCGTTCTCTTGTAATTCATGAATGCTGATCGCCAGTTTATCCAGCGCGGCCGTCACGGACCGGCCGCGAAACAACCTCATGAATCCGCTCATCGTAGCTAGTCGGTGGCGTTCCGCCTGTAACCTGTCTTCCAGCATCTGCGCCTGAATCCGCTGCTCGCCTATTTGACGCTCGATTTCCGTAGCCTCAACTTTCCGTGCCTCGTTCCAATCATCGACTAGCTGGCTATGAACACGCTGCTCTCTTTGTTGTTTCAATAGCTCCGCAAACTTTGCTACGCGCGCCTGACAGTGCAGATTAAGACTGCGCAGCTGAAAATAGGTAACGGTGCTGTAGACACTAGCCGAATCGAGTAACAGATTTTCCAGTTGCTCGAGTTGCTGCTCGGCCCGAGCGGCAATGCCTTCCTGCTCGGCGACTCGCTCCAGGAGACGAAATTTCTCGTTTCCGAGTTCCGCGAATTCCTTCTTGAGCTCGGCTCGATTCCAATAGAGATTGAGGAGCTTTTCGCTCTCTTTCTCATCATCGTCCGATTTCTCGGCCGAGCTGCCGAATATTGCAGTCAGGCTGGTCAATTGCATCTCTCACTTAACATAATCTAATGCAGCCAGAAGCAGCATCAATTCAAGGATTAGCAGCATGATATTCGCAATTCAGCGGCGTTGAATCGCTGACAGACTCGACAGTTTCAGGAACTATCGATCGAGAATAAGATGACCCTGGTCGCTGAGGTACTCCAGCCACTTATTCAGCATGATATTGCGCTTCCAGCGGGCGCTGAGTTCGCGCTCATGCGCCGATATCAGCTTTCGCCAGTGGTCATGCCGAGGCTCAGCAGCGACGCTCATCGCCTCTGCCAGTTCGCCGTCAAGATAAACCCGCACCACCATATCCGGCCGGGCGATATCGCCAGATTCGCTGTCGAAGATGTACGTTAGTGAGAAAGTCACGGTATAACGACACCGCTCAACAACGTCGACATGCAAGTCGCACTGCCCGGCAACGCGCGACTGAAAACAACCGTCCAGGCGATCAATCTCCGGAATCAACTGCAGAATGCGTAGGTAGTTACTTTCGTACAGAGACATCAATCCGACGAAACTATTCGGTCGGACAATCGTTTGCGGAACCAGTTGGCTGTCGAGCAACATGCCATCAATATAGCATGTGAATTCATCGAAAATCAGGGTCGTACTCGTCGCTCAACACCGGTACTATCGAGGATTCTGCTTGATATTTCTTCAATCGAAAACTCTGTCGTGTCGACGTTTGGTATTCCATAACGTTTGAACAAACGATCAGTCTCTCGCAACTCATACCGCACTTGCTGCGCTGAAGAATAATTGCCTAGCGGGCGCCTTTCTTTGCGTATCTGTTGCAGCCTCTCCGGGCCGATAGTCAATCCAAACAGTTTGTGCTTCTGCTCAACTAAAAAGCTCGGCAGGTCGCCTGCCTCGAGTTCCTCTTCAGTTAGCGGATAGTTCGCTGCATAGACCCCGTATTGCAACGCTAGATACAAACAGGTCGGCGTTTTCCCAGATCGCGAGACGCCAACCAGTATCACGTCTGCTTCATCATAGTTGCGGCTTACGCCACCATCGTCATTCGCCAAGGCAAAATTCGTGGCTTCGATGCGCTTCATATACGCATTGATATCGCTCATCCCGTGAGCACGCCCGGGCTCGTGCGATGGCTTTGCCTGAAACTCAACCTCCAGCGGCTCCAGAAACACATCGAATATATCGAGATGTAATCCTTTCGCTTCGCGAACAATTGCGCGAAATTCATCCTGGACGAGGGTAGAAAAAATAATGGGTTGATTGCTCGCTTTCTCAGCAGCTGCATCGATTTTCTGCACCGCTTCTCTTGCCTTGTCTTCAGTATCTATAAATGGCAAAGTCACTTGCCTGAATTGCTGGCCATCAAACTGTGTAAGTAAGCTGTGTCCAAGCGTTTCAGCGGTAACTCCGGTCTGATCCGAAAGAAAATAGACGGTGCGTTCATTCATGAATTTTGTTCCTAGGTTCCACCTGCAAGATCGATTGTCCATTTCCGGAGTACGAACACAAGGGAGTTGGGTTTGAAACCATATGTCATCAAGCTCGAAGAGCTTGGTATGCACGACGTCGAGGTGGTAGGAGGAAAAAACGCCTCGCTTGGGGAAATGATAGGCAACTTGAGCAACCTGGGTGTCAGCGTACCAGGCGGCTTTGCCACGACTGCGGCGGCTTATCGTGAATTCCTGTCGGCCAATGCCCTTGACCAGAAAGTTGCTGAACTCCTCGATGGCCTCGATGTAGACGACATTCCCGCGCTTACCAGCGCTGGTAAAGCAATCCGCGACGCAATCATGGCAAGCCCGTTACCCGATCAGCTAATGGAGCAGATCGAGAGTGCATGGGAAGAAATGTCCGCTGGCCGGGATATAGCCGTCGCCGTAAGGTCCTCTGCAACTGCCGAGGACCTGCCAGATGCGTCTTTTGCGGGCCAGCAGGAAACGTTCCTCAACGTGCGTGGCCTGGACAATCTCGTAACCGCCCTGCACCAGGTCTTTGCCTCTTTGTTTAATGACCGAGCTATCGCCTATCGGGTCCACCAGGGCTTTGACCACAATCTGGTGGCTCTGTCTGTTGGCGTGCAGACAATGGTGCGTAGTGATGTAGGCTCCGCCGGCGTCTTATTCACGCTCGACACAGAATCCGGGTTTCGTGACGCAGTCTTTATCACAAGCTCCTATGGGTTAGGCGAAACCGTCGTGCAAGGTGCGGTGAATCCGGACGAATTCTATGTCCATAAACCAGCTCTTGCGGCCGGCAAGCATCCGATTCTGAGGAAGAATCTCGGCAGCAAAGCAATCAAGATGATCTATAGCGAGAATTCTGAACCCGGTAAAACGGTTGATACCGTAGATGTAGAAGAAGCCGACAGCTTATCGTTCTCCTTATCCGACGAAGATATCATCGAACTCTCGAAAATGGCGGTCACTATCGAGCAACACTATCAACGCCCAATGGATATCGAGTGGGGCAAAGACGGTACGGACGGCAAGCTCTACGTTCTTCAGGCACGACCAGAAACAGTACAGAGTCGGAGCGGCCGTGTGATTCAGCGCTTCACTCTCAAAGATCGTTCAAATGTGATTATCTCAGGTCGTAGCATTGGCCAAAAAATTGGCGCCGGCACGGCCAAGATCATTCGCAATGTGAGTGAAATGGATCGGATACAAGTCGGTGATGTTCTGGTTTCTGACATGACAGACCCCGACTGGGAACCAGTTATGAAGCGGGCGGCCGCAATCGTCACCAATCGCGGCGGGCGGACCTGTCACGCGGCGATTATCGCCCGTGAGCTCGGCATCCCGGCCGTGGTTGGCTGTGGTGACGCCACCGAAGTGATACAGGACGGGTCTGATGTCACGATCAGTTGTGCCGAAGGCGATGAAGGTTTTGTCTATGAAGGCAAACTTGATTTCGAGCAAAAGCAAATTGAACTGGACTCATTGCCCGATATCCCGGTTAAAGTCATGATGAACGTTGGCAATCCGGATCGGGCATTCGATTTTGCGTCCATACCCAATCGCGGTGTCGGCCTGGCTCGCCTGGAATTCATCATCAATCGAATGATAGGCGTCCATCCGCAAGCGCTACTCGACTATGCAAATCTCGATGACGCGACTCGCCAGGCAGTGGATGACCAGATGGCTGGGTATGACGACCCGGTGGGCTTCTACGTCGAAAAACTCGCCGAGGGTGTCAGCACGATTGCAGCTGCATTCGCGCCAGAACCCGTTATTGTTCGCATGTCGGACTTCAAGTCGAATGAATATGCGAATCTGATTGGCGGTGATCGCTACGAACCCGACGAAGAAAACCCCATGTTGGGATTTCGCGGTGCTGCTCGCTATGTAGCTGAGAGTTTCAAAGCCTGCTTTGAGCTCGAATGCCAGGCTATTCGTAAGGTTCGCAATGATATGGGGCTGGCCAATGTCCAATTGATGATTCCGTTCGTCCGGACAGTCGCCCAGGCTGAGGAAGTCATTGCCGCACTGGCCGAGAATGGTTTGGAACGTGGCAAAGACGACCTCAAGATCATCATGATGTCCGAACTACCGAGTAATGCGTTACTCGCCGATCAGTTCTTGCAGCACTTTGACGGCATGTCAATTGGATCCAATGACATGACGCAATTGGCGCTTGGGCTTGATCGCGACTCCGCGCTTATCGCCGATGCTTTCGACGAACGCGATGACGCCGTCAAGGCGCTGTTGTCGATGACGATCACAGCTTGTAAAAAACAAGGCAAGTATGTGGGGATTTGCGGTCAGGGGCCATCCGACCACCCGGATCTCGCACGCTGGTTACTCGATCAGGGAATTGAGAGCATGTCCCTGAATCCGGATACGGTCGTGGAGACGTGGTTGTTCCTTGCTGGAGAGGCAGTTTCTTCCTAAGCAGTCGTCAGAATCGATCGTAGCGCGATCGTTTCTGCCAGCGGATTCGCGGTAACCACAATCCCAGGACAATGCCGACCAGCAGGACCAATGCACCGGTCATAAACCACGTTCGAGTTGATTCTGCCGATAACTCCCTGTTTTCCTGCTCCACTGTCGACACCTTGATCTGAGTGGTCGCCAGCTCGTCACGCAGATCCTTGTTCTGCTTATCGATTGCCAGCACATTGGCGGCGGTCCGCTTGATCTCGGCAAGCTCCTGCTCGAGACTTTGTTTCTCGCGCTCTAGTACAGCGATTCGATTATTGGCGCTATTGTATTCACCACGAACAGCGTCGAGCTGAGAAGTCAGGGTGCTGCCCTCGTTGGTCGCATCCGTCAACTGCCCAGTAAGGCGAGATAGCTGCTCTCGTGCGCTAGGCTCACTCATCAGGTAACGGCTTAGGACCCATCCCTCAGTACCGGCATTGGTACGGACTCGTGAATACCCGGTTTCCGCATCAACCTCAACAACTGCTAGTGGCGTGCCACTACTCAAAACGCGCTCAATCGCATTGTTCGTGCTGGGACCAGTACGCATCATGATCTCGAACTGATCACTGACCCAGGCTTCCTGAGCTCCGCTCGCAGAGCACAGCAACAGCCCAAGTATTCCGGCAGGCAATATTCTCTTCATCAGAAACATTCTTTTAACAACATTAAATCGACTCGCTCACTATATGACATGACCGCAAAGCAATCCAGCTTATTATTTTTTATAAATATCAGTCATTTATCGGTGACAGTTTGTGAACATTCTTTGACCAGTTTTCACCGTCAAACGGTGTCACCGTTACCGACTGAATACCGTCTCGATCGAGGCAATTCACATTGACGCTGACACCGTGCGGGTGTGAACGTGGAATATAGAACGACTTGATTCCGCAGGTTCGACAGAAAAAATGCTGCGCAACCCCGCTATTGAACCGGTAGTTCTCCAGGGCCTCTTCACCCTGCAGCAGATTGAAGTCCGATTTCGCGACTAACAGATGCAAGTAACCGCTCATACGACAAATGCTGCAGTTGCACTGGTCTGCTGCAATATCGGCATCGGCAGTCACTTCAAATCGAACCTTGCCACAATGGCAGCCGCCGCCCAGCACGCTCATCACTCCAGCCCCAGCAGCTTGTCGCGATACCACTTGAGCTCCGCAATGGAGTCACGAATATCGGCCAGTGCCCGATGATCAGACTCTTTCTTGAATCCGGCGGCGATCTCAGGCGCCCAGCGCTGCGCAAGAATTTTCAGCGTACTGACGTCAAGATTTCGATAATGAAAAAACTGCTCCAGCTGCGGCATCTCACGCGCCATGAACCGTCGATCCTGGCAGATACTGTTACCGCACATCGGCGACGCGCCCGGACTGACCCATTGCTGCAGGAACTCAATCGTCTGAGATTCGGCAGCTTGCAGCGTTACGTCACTTGCCAGAACACGTTCAATCAGGCCGGACTTGCCGTGCTGTCGGGTATTCCATTCATCCATGGCATCCATGGTCGCTTTCGATTGCCTGATTGGCAGATCCGGGCCTTCAGCCAGCTCGTTAAGATTCTCATCAGTGACGATCGTCGCGATCTCAATGATTGTGTCGTTGATGGTGTCCAGCCCGGTCATCTCAAGATCGATCCAGACCAGGTTTGTCGAGAGGTTCGCTTCGTTTTTTGGTTCGCTCATAGGGATAGTCTACATTGCCAACGGGTGCATGACCGCATGCTACGCGGCATACTCCTCCTGATTGCCATATTGGACCCAAATAAGTGCCTAGCAGTGAAGCTACAATAGTCGCAACCTACAGTCGCCGGATGCAGATCAGGCTGTCTGACAAGGAAATTGCTGGCGCCCGAATTAAGGGTAAGCGGCTTAAGCCTGTTTGCGGTGACAAGGTAATTGCTGAGCCTATTGAGAGTGAAAGCGACTGGCTGATCACTGCTATTCAACCGCGCGCCAATGAACTCAGTCGCCCGAACATGCGCGGCAAGGTGGAGGTCTTGGCTGCCAATATCGACTTGGTCATCGTCGTAGCGGCAGCCACTCCCCAGCCTGACTGGTTCATCATTGATCGATATCTGTGTGCCGCCGAAAACATGTCGGCGGATGCCCTCGTACTATTCAACAAAACTGATATTTCTTCAGCCCCAGACGAATTTACAGACTACGCAAGAATCGGCTATGACTCGCTCACCTGTAGCGCCAGCGACGGCGCCAACATCGCGCAGATTGGCGAGCAAATTGACCAGCGAACCGCGATCATGGTTGGCCAGTCGGGTGTTGGCAAATCCAGCATTATCAATGCTCTAACGGGTAGCACGGCGCAACGCACTGCGACGGTATCTGCCAAGACCAGTGAGGGGCGTCACACCACTGTTAATTCAGAGATGCTTGATACTCCGGGCGGCGGAAGGATAATCGATTCTCCCGGAGTACGTGACTTTGCGCCTGCCCTGACCGACGGCAGCCAGGTTCTGCGGGGATTTCGCGAAGTCGAATCGGCGGGACAGGAGTGCCGCTTCGCCAATTGCCGGCACCTGCGAGAACCACATTGCGCCGTAAAGTCCGGTGTCGAATCCGGCTCGATCAACCCTAGGCGTTACGAGTCGTACCGCCGCCTGCTCGCGCTAACGGATCGTTTGGACATTAAGAATTAATGCTTAGCCTGGCGGCCAACCCAATTGACGGCCACCGACCAGGTGTAGATGCAGGTGAAAAACAGTCTGCCCCGCTGCTTCATTGCAGTTCATGGCAACCCGGTATCCTGGTTCGGCAATCCCTTCCTGTATAGCGATTTCTTTCGCCGCCAGAAACAGATTGCCGACGGTCGTTTCATCGCCCGATTCAAGATCGTTGATCGTCGCAATATGTTTGCGCGGGATGATTAGCACATGGGTCGGTGCCTGCGGGTTGATATCCCGAAACGCAACAACCTCGTCGGACTGGTAGATGATGTCGGCCGGAATGTCGCCGCTTATGATCTTGCAAAACAAGCAGTCGGGTGAAGTCACACTTTTCTCCTAGTCGACCGCTCTTCGACCGTAGAATGCGTGCGACAACGTGCCGCCGTCTACGTACTCGAGCTCGCCACCCAACGGCACGCCATGCGCAATTCTCGACGCTGAGATTTCATGCCTGGTCGCCATATCGGAAAGGAAATGCGCGGTCGCATCGCCCTCCACGGTCGGATTCGTCGCAATGATCAGTTCGCTGATCGATTCTTCTTTGAGCCGCTGCTCAAGCGCAGCCAAACCCAGCTCCTCCGGGCCTATGCCATCGAGTGGCGACAAATGGCCCATCAAAACAAAATACATGCCGCGATACCCGGTCGCGTCTTCAACCGCCATGACATCCGCTGGCGACTCGACAATGCATAACTGGGAAGCGTCGCGACCGCTGGCAGAACAGATTGAGCAGAGCTCGTGCTCGGTGAACATGCGGCAGCGCTGGCAATGTCCTATGCCAGACATCGCCTCAGCTAATGCGCTGGACATTGAGCTTGCGCCGTCACGGTCTCGCTCGAGCAAATGAAACGCGATGCGCTGAGCGGACTTTTGACCTATGCCTGGCATGCATCGCAAGGCATCAATCAATTGAACTAGAAGAGGCGAATAGGACACGTTGTTTCGCTTAGAACGGTAGCTTCATTCCCGGTGGCAGAGACAATCCCGCTGTCATTCCGGAGAATTTTTCCTGAACGGTAACCTCAACCCTGCGCACGGCATCGTTAAATGCAGCGGTAATGAGATCTTCAAGCATCTCCTTATCGTCGCCAAGCAGTGAGTCCTCGATCTTTATCTCGTGTACCTGATGCTTACAGGTCATCGTAATCCGCACCATGCCAGCGCCTGACTCGCCAACCACGGTCAATGAAGCCATTTCCTCCTGCGCTTTCTGCATGTCTGCCTGCATTTTTTGCGCCTGTTTCATCATTTGGCCTATGCCGCCTTTCATTAGGTACTCCGTTCAGTCTCTTTGTGATGCATCAAGTAGTTCGACAGAATCAGTCTTCAGTTCTGCACCGAACATATCCACCATGGATTTAACATTGGGATCCGACTCTAAAGTCGCGATCGCCGCTTCAATTTTCTCATCTGCGCGCCGCGATTCCTCTTGCAAAGGCGTCTCATCGACCGCCTCGCCGATCGACACATCAACCACCAGTGGCTCACCGAAGCGTTCTGACAAAGTATTGGCCAAGGCCTCTTTGCGAGGCCGCGTCAGCAATGACTCAGATCGCGGGTCTATGCTTAGATAAATCGTATTGCCATCACGCTTCAGATAGGCGCAGTTACCGGCCAACAAACGCACTGCTCCAGGCAAATTAATCTCCGCTATCAGTGAGCCCCAGTCCGGCTCCTCCCAGGCGGTCGCCCTGACGACGGCAGCTTCACTGCTCTCATCCTGGGCCACCTTCGGAGCCGCAAGCGGTTTGGCGGTCGGCTTTTTGACAGCGTCCCTGGCGCGAACCGAATTGCCCGCAGAGCCGTCTGTCCCGCTAGACTGAGAGGCCTGCGGTCGAAAACAGAGCATTCGCAACAAAGTCATTTCCGCCCCGCTACGCGGATCCGGCGCCAGGTGTAGGTCGCGTCTGCCGAGTAATGCAATTTGATAAAACAGCTGCACATCTTCGGCCGGCAGCGCATTGGCCAAATCCTCAATTTGCTTGTCGGCTGTCTCGTCATCTGTTTGCACGGCACCAACCACCTGAAAAATTGCAAGTTGCTGTAACAAACGAGACAGGTCCTCCAACAAGCGTGCGTAATCTGGAAACTGTTCGTCTATTTCGGCAATAGCCGCTACGATGCCGGCGGCATCGTCATCTGCGAGAAGCCGCACTATCTTGGATACGTGGTCGCGATCGATCGTGCCCAGCATCTTCGCGACGGGCGCTTCCTCGACTTTACCGCCGCAGTAGGCAATCGCTTGGTCCAAAAGACTGAGCGCATCGCGCAAGCTGCCGTCGGCAGCGCGTGCAATCAACGCCAATGCTGCGTCATCGAAGTCGATCTTCTCCGCCTTACATATGTAAGCCAGCCTGTCCTGGATAAGACGTGGCGTCAGGCGGGTCAAATTGAATTGCAAGCAGCGAGATAGAACAGTAACCGGAAGCTTCTGCGGATCCGTCGTCGCTAATAGAAATTTGACGTGCTCAGGCGGCTCTTCAAGTGTCTTTAGCAATGCATTGAATGAGCTCTTGGACAGCATGTGAACTTCGTCGATCAGGTAAACCTTGAATCGTCCGCGAGCAGGCGCGTACTGGACGTTGTCGAGCAGGTCGCGGGTATCGTCCACCTTGGTTTTCGAAGCGGCATCTACTTCGATCAGATCAACAAATCGACCTTCGTCGATCTCGGTACAAGCACTGCACTCGCCACATGGTTCGGCGGTAACGCCCGTATCGCAATTCAGCGCTTTTGCGAGAATTCGGGCAATGGTGGTCTTGCCGACACCGCGCGTGCCAGTGAACAAATAGGCATGATGCAAACGTCCCGACTCGAGCGCATTGATCAATGCACGTAATACATGCTCCTGACCAACCGTGTCCGAAAAATCTTTAGGGCGCCATTTCCGCGCGAGAACGAGATAGCTCATAAGTATTCCAGTTGCGACGCTCCAGTGTATCGCAAGAGCCGCTGTGAGCAAGCTCGAAAAGTGGCCCGCGCCAGCCGCTCCCCGGCACCCGGATTCACCGCTGCCGCTGCTCCCTTCCGGGCCTGACGGAGTTCACGGCTAACCGTCGCGAGGAAGCCGACGCGGACCGGCGGCGATTATCGCTGTTACCCTGCCGCAAGACAACGTCCAGCGGCTATTCGAGCATCAGGGATTCGGTAAATACTTCCTTGCGGATCTGCAGTTCGCGGGAGTAGACACGCTCGCCGGCGACATAAGTCGCGCAGGAAGTACGATCGTCGCCGAGCGTCATCAACACAAACAGCGCCTCTTCCAGGTTGTTCGTATGCTTCATCCGGTAGCCAAGAACCGGCGTAGCCTTGAGATCGAGCACCGTCAGATCGGCCTCCATGCCGACCTCAATGCTGCCAATTTTGTCATCGAGGTAGAGTGCGTTGGCAGCCCCCCGGGTAGCCAGGTAGTACGCATGGTGCGCGCTTAGCGCATAGCCGTTGAGCTGAGCAATCTTGTACGCCTCGCTCATCGTGACCAATTGAGAAAAGTTGGTGCCCGCACCCAAGTCGGTCGCAAGTCCGACGCGCACGGGCCGGTCCGGATTCATTGCCTGTTCGATATTGAAAAGCCCACTCCCGAGGAACAGGTTGGAGGTGGGGCAATGCGCCAGCGCCGTCCCCGTATCGTGCAGTGTTTGCAGCTCATGCTCGGCGAGATGCACGCCGTGGCCCAGGATGCTGCGCTCGCCCAGCATGCCGTAGTGCTGATAAACATCAACGTAGCTCTTTTGCTCCGGAAACAGGTCAGTGACCCAGGCTATCTCGCTGGAATTCTCCGAAACGTGTGACTGTAGGTAGGTGCCAGGATTTTCCTGCCAGACCGCCCCAGTCAGCTCCATTTGTTGTGGCGAGCTGGTGGGTGCGAATCTTGGTGTTACGCTGTAAAGAGAGCGACCCTGCATATGCCAGCGATCGATCAACTCCTGCGTTTGCTCATATCCCTGTTGCGGCGTCTCAAGCAGCTCTTCCGGCGCATTGCGGTCCATTAAGACCTTGCCGGCAATATTTCGCATGTTCAGCTCCTGCGATGCGGCAAAAAAAGCATCAACGGATATCGGATCAACCGTACAGAAAACCGAAGATGTTGTTGTGCCGCAGCGCAGACCTTCACGCAAGAAAACCTTGGCCGTGTTGCTCGCGTGCTCGCGGCTTTTGAATTTCTGTTCGGCGACAAACGTATATCTGTTCAGCCAGTCGAGCAGGTGCTTGCCGTAAACCCCGATGATCTCAGTTTGTGGGTAATGAACATGACAATCGATGAAACCCGGCATTATCAGGCAATTGTCATACTGAACTACCTCAGTATCGCCAGGTAGCGTATCCAGCAATTCAGCAGCCGGTCCAAATTCCCTGATCAAGCCGTCCTGCATGACGACAAGCGCGTCCGACTCATACACAACACAATCTTCCAGCGGGTACCGAAACGGATCCTTTGAATAGCTCAGCGCTGCACCGCGAATCGCAGTCGTGTCTGGTCCTGCATCGATGCCTGACGTAGACATGTACCTAGACAGGATCTATCAACGGAATAATCAGCGACAACTGGTAGTCGAGCTCGGTCTCTATTTTGTTATCCAACTGATAGAACCGCGCAGCCTTGCGGGCAGAGAGCGCATCACGAAAATCATCGAGATAGTCTTTCTTGATATCGAGAACCTCACTCTGAATATCGAGATAGTCCTCTACAAATTCGTTAGCCTGCTGCTCAGTTACAGTCCCGGCTCGGTACGCTCTTGTATAACTGACGAGGACCACGGCGAATCGATCCCGCACTGGTTGTAACGAGGCCTGGTAGCGCTCATACACCGGCCAGAACGCGGTTTCCTCCTCTTCTGTAAATCGCATTTCCTCGTTGAGAATGTCTTCGCGGGCGCCCTTCAACAGAGCCCGAGTCTGCTGTAGCTCGGCCTCTTCGGTGGATGACAACGATGATTCCTGCGCGAAGCTCGCGCCAGCCAGCATGAAGACAGGCATCAGGAAGGCTAATGATTTCATTCTGCTTTTCATCACTTTTACTCCAGCGTTCCCGTTTCGAAGCATTCTGCGGGAACCTTTGTTGAGGTAGACTGCCAAATTCGATGCATATTGTTGCACGCAACTACTTTGAAGGATGCTGAGAATGTTGAACCGCGAAATAGATTCTTGCAAGACAATTTCAGTGATCGCTGCCCTGCTGATACTTGCTGGCTGCGCCAGCGTTCAGGTGGAGTCACAGAGTTTCCGGGTCAATCCGAACTCAAGTGTTGAATCTGCGCAAATTGCAATCGATGCGGATTTTGGCCGCTACAAACAATTGCTCGCAACAGAACTTGGCATCTTTTTCCCGCAGTCGCATCTAACGACAGCTGAAGATATTGCACGCATCCGCCAGATTTTTCGAGAAGCATTCCTGAATCAACTGGAACCATATGACATTGTCACCGAGCCCGGCCCTTCGACAATGGCCGTTGAAGCATCGCTGATAGATATGAGAAACGCGGGCGCTGAACTGATTCCGCAAATGCGCTCAGAGATTCGTGACATGGCCACGCCTGGAACCATTCTGTTTCTTATGGAGATGCGGGATTCGACAACAAATCACGTATTGGCTCGCGCCGCTGACAGCGCCAAAGCACCTACATTTGCAACTGATGACGGTGTCGAAACAGACTGGGCCAGCATAGAAGACGCGGCCCAACACTGGGCCGCGTTATTCCGAACATTTCTGGACGAAAACTTCGCCCACTAGATATTTGAAATCCCGCTACTCGCCAGCTTCATCCCCAGGAACCATATAGCGATCGAGAGCTTCGCGGAGAATTTGACCCCAGGTTCTTGCCAACCGACGAACTTCCGCCTTGGTCGACACAGAATTTGAATGGGTGAAGCCGCGAGCGGTATCTTCCGCTGCACGACGATCAACGGCCCGCAGCAGAATTGCATTGGAGACCGAATCTCTCATTTCCAGAACGAGCGTTACTTCGCCAACACGACTGATATAAATGTCTGCATTACCGACCGGATCTTCTGGTACGAACGACACGACATCAAGCAAAGCACCGCGTACCAGCAAGACATCTGGGCCACCCTTTTCGACTATCTCGAAATTTTGACCCTTGGCGAGCTCTTCTCGGAAAGCATCGGCCATTTCCGCCTGAAATTTTGCTTTCTGCTCATCCGTCATTTCGTAATGACCATCTGCACCAGTTGCGTTATAGCGCCTTTTGGTCGAGCCACCGGGCCGGTATTCCACGCCTACGCCCTGCAAAACGACTTTCGAATATGACTCGAGGCTGAAGTCTTTCCTCGCCCAGGCGCCATCCATACGTCCGCCCTTAACCGGATACAAGCCATCGAACGACATCTCAGCCTCTGGGCTGGTATCAATCGTAGGCTCAGACGTTGCGCAGCCAACGATTAATGTGGCGCTTAGCCCGAGAACTACAGCCTTTAATCCTGACGTAATGGGGGTATTTCTCATGTCACTTATTCCTGTTGTTATTCGTTAGAGACTGGTATTCATTTCACTAAATTGTAGCACGCGATTATGAAGGGAATGGCATGGCTGGGACACTTTTTTCACGCATTACCGCCGTCATGGCGCTAGCTCTACTCGCCTCCTGCGCGAGCGCCCCGAGTGCGGATCGCGAAGGATTCTCAAACATTCTTGTAGATTTTTTCCGATACGATTACGAAGAAATGGACGAACCTGGGGCAATGAACTTGTTGTCAGAAGCTCAGCTCGATACCGATCTGTATCGAGCCTCTGACAGCGAAACAGTCTGGAATTACAGCTGGAGCAGCACGTCGGCAGACAATATCGGCGCCCTGATTGATCAGTCGTCGCGCGACATCATTAAACGATTGGATCGCGACAAACTTATCGGTCCCTAAAAATCGTAGCCAAGTGACGTGGTGATGCCGTAGTCGTTTTGCGACGCCCCTTCTGTGCCTGGGTTGCTGTCATAGCTGTTATAGAGACTGATCTCCCAGAACAGGTCATGAATGATTTCCCACTTGAGCGCGATGTCGAACTCGCCACGAACTCGCCCTGACTCGGTGAGACTGGGGATAATCTGAATAGACGTCGACAGATCGAGCTCGGGAGAATCAAAGCGGTAAACATCCCAGTCCATTGACACATAGGCTTCGATAGATTTCTGATCTGACTGTTTTCCCCCATCATCTATCGGCGGTACTGGCTGAATCGATGGTTGATCAGTATTATCGTCAGAAGCCAAATCCTCGCGGCTGTACATCAAGCCGCTTTCGAGCAAGAGACGGTTATGGTTGCTCTGCGTGATGATGCGCCCGCCACCGCCACCTGCAGAAGTACGCAGGTCAACGCCGAGTTCATCATTCCGCGTCGCATTAACAAAGCCACTGACCAACCATCGATTCGGCCAGAACCGCCGATAGTTTATATTCATAGCGTTACGTTGACTAACGTCTTTGTCACTAGTGTTTGATATAGACGAATTCACGGCCAGTCCAAAACTTCGTTTCTCCGTTCTGTACTCCGCATCCAGACCAAAGTTGAATTGTTCGACGCTATCGGCTTTGGTGAAGTTGTAACCTGCCGTGACTGCTACATCCAGTCTATCCAAGGCCCGTTCCTCGATCGGCGTCATGACGACAACGAGCGAGGAGTCCAACTCCTCGTATTCGCCTCCAAACTGCACGTTGATTGTTTTCATAGCAGGCGTGATTATCAGTTTCCCTAGATAACGCTTACCGTCATAGAGTTCGACTTGAATGTTCTGCTCACTCGACAAAAAGGCGACATCGTCCCACTCGATTGAGATCGTATCTGTGGCGTCAGTCTTGAAGCGCAGCTTGCCACGTTCCAGCGATTTGATTTCTCCAGTCAAACGGTCGCCATTGTCAAAAATAACGACATCTGAATTCGCGAAAGCTGCTGCGGGCCAGACCAGCATCAGCAATATCGATAATTGGGCGCGTAAAGCCATGTTTTACTACCTGTTGGTGTTTGTGCTCTGGTATTTTGTACTATGGTCGAAATAATTCTAACGTAATCATCGTTGCAATGACTGCATTGAACATTCTTCCGCGATCGCTGCTGCTAATCCTGGTCGCCACACTGTCCGCCTGTGATCACGGGCCCGTCGAACTGACTTTAGTCATGCCATCGCGCGGCCTCGACGCAGAGATAGCTGATGATTTGGCCGTAATGCTGAACAATGGGTCCGATTTTCAGCTGAACCTTACCGACGAGCGGCATACCGGTGGGGTCGCATTGGATATGCTTCTTGCAGGCGAGGCGGACCTTGCCTTGGTCTCGAACTATCTCCCGTATCAGGAACATATCACCACGATCATGCCGGTGTATCCGAGTGTGCTGCACATTGCGTATCGGGAGGGCCGTGATGCCAGCGACGGCTTTACGCTACTGAACGGCGCCCGCGTGTTTACGGGCGCATCCGGATCCGCATCCCGGCTCATGTTTGAAAGGATTGCTTCCAGAATTGGTTTGTCAGCAGATCAATATTCCTATATCGAGCTCAATGAACTCTCGGCCGGGACAGAACCAGACGTCGTCATAGTTTTCGCACCCATATCACCGCAGAGCAGTGCCAGTTTAGACGGATATCGCCTGTTCTCTTTTGGCAAACCAGCGGATATCGGCACCGGCTCCGTCGTTGATGCCGCTGCACTCTTGAACCCACAATTGCGGCCGTTTGTAATTCCCGCCACCACCTACGGTGCGTCGAATGAAGAGCCCGTCGTAACGATCGCCGTCGACAAGTACCTGGTTTCCAGAGAAGACCTTGATGCATCGGTCGTTTACGATCTCGTGAACGCGGTTCGCCGCATTCGGCCTGCGCTGTCAGCCACTCGACCAGGATTGTTCGGTCAGCTCGGCGACAGCTTTGAGGTCAACAGATCTACATTCGTCTTACACGCTGGCGCACAAAACTTCCTGCAACGCGATGAACCTACGGTTTACGAACGCTATTCAGGCGTCGCTGAAGTATTGGTGACCTTGCTAATCGGTGTTATTTCAGCTGCGTTTGCGCTGTTTCGAATCTTGAAAATTCGCCGCAAGAACCGGATCGACACGTTCTACGCCGCCGCGCTAGCCATTCGCGACGAGCTAACAGATGCGGACGGCGAAGAAGCCGTCTACTTGGCCATCGAGAAATTGCAGACATTACAAGATGAAGCCTTCGCCCAATTGGTTGATGAGAAGTTGTCAGCGGACGAGAGCTTTCGAATATTTATTACCCTTTCAAACGACATACTGGACCAGGCAAGCAAGAGATGACCGGAAATCCGTATGCACCTAAACCTGGAGCGATTCGAAAAATGAAAACCCTAATTGCCGCTATAGGCACGATGCTGTTGTTGACCACCTCACCTGTGCGCGCGGAGGACTGGACTTTTAGTGTCGAACCCTATCTTCTTGCCGCAAGCATCGAAGGTGATGCGAGCATGGGACGAATTAACGGCGCACCCGTTGACGTTTCATTTTCACGAATCCTCGAGACTCTTGATATGGCCGCAATGATCCATTTTGAAGCGCATAGCGCCAACGGCTGGGGCATCGTTCTGGACTACGGTTTTATGAAACTTTCGGACGATATCTTCGGCGAAAGAGGTGGCATTATTGATGCTCGCGTACGTCAAGGCACGTTTGAAGGTCTGCTAATCAAACAATCCCGGAATGCCTCGAGCGGCCTCGAGTACTTTGCGGGAATACGTTGGTGGGACAACGACATTGACGTAGTCATCGATCCGGCTGTTTTGCCTGGCGATATTTCTCGCAAGGTCGACGCCAGTTGGGTTGACCTGATCGTCGGTGCGCGCTGGACCCGCTCATTGAATGAACGATGGAAGTTTCAGGTCAAGGGTGACGTGGGCGGTTTCGGCGTGCAATCTGACTTCACATCATCGTTAGCAGCTGGCGCGGTTTACTCGTTTTCAGATCGCTATGCGCTAGATTTGCAATACAAAGCATTGTGGGTGGACTATGAGGACGGCAACCAGGGCCAGCCCGGATTTTTCGCCTACGATACGGTCACGCACGGCCCTATAGTCGGGTTTCAGTTTAACTTCTAGCCAATTCCATCGCGGAGATCGCAGTATGGAGAATCAGGAAGCCAAGACTAAAAATGCCGCAGGCTCGATGATTGCGGTGGTTTTGCTCTTATCCGTGGCTTATGCGGTCATCCGCTATCATCTCGTCGGTCCGGTTCCCTGGAAAGATTTTCCGTTCTTTATCTTGAATAAGGGAATTTCACTGGCTGCGTTTGTCTTATTGACGCTGAACTTTGGCCTGGGACCGCTCAACAACATCGGCGTAAGAATTCCTGTGAGTTGGCTGAATGCTCGCAAAGCATTAGGAATGACTGGCTTCCTGCTGGTCGTCATTCACGCGTTCATGAGTTTCATGCTGTTTTCCCCTGCCAGTTATGCAAAATTTTTTGCTGCGGACGGATCACTCACGCTACTGGGCGGACTCAGCATGCTGGGGGGAGTGCTGGCTTTCGTAGTGCTCTGGGCCTACAACATGAGCTTTCAGACGCATATGCGCGATGATAAAGCGTTCATTCAGTTTATTACGTCGCGGACGTTCTTGCTGTGGGCAATGCTACTTGGTGCAGTGCACATATTTTTCATGGGTTACGCGGGCTGGTTGAATCCTGCCGCATGGCACGGCGGCATGCCTCCAGTCAGCTTAGTGGCGTTCATCGTATTCGCCACTGGCTATGTTGCCAATCTTTTTGGGCGCAAGTAAACGAGCTAGAGTGATTAGAACTGATACCCGAAAAACAAGGTCGGCCCGCGATGCTGAAGCTTGAGATAGCCGTTTAGGTCTTTTTCGCTCGACCTGAGTTTCATGTAGTAGTAGTTATAGCCAAGGCCTACATTAAATTGCTCGCCGATCTGTCTTCGCACATCGGCTGTAAAATAATTGAGCGCCCCTTCGTATTGATCATAGTCGGTACGAAAAAGCTGCAGTCTTGCGGACACTACCGTCTTCCGCCCAATGTTTACAGATCCGTGAGCACCAAAGACCGGTAACGGTGCATCAAGCCGGGACTTTTCGATTTCGTCGCCTTGCATCGAGGAGATAATCGAATCAAAACTCGAAAAATGAACGCCGGCCATCAGGCCCAGTTCCTTTTGTGTATCGCGCATCAAAGAATACGCATAGCCCACGCGAATCGATTTGAAGTGCGAACGACTTTGTAAGTCTGTTCCCGTCGCATAAGTGACGTCGCCATATCGTAGTTCCTCAGGCAAGGTCATACTGCCGTTTCGAACCAACTCGAAATAACTCGCCTCCAGTCGGTGATAGTGTGAAATTCGCCAAACGGCATCAACCTGCATAACGTTTTCGTTGTCAGACTCTCCCAGCAGATCTTCCAGGTCTATTTCGTCCCCTGGCACTCCATCTACAGTTTCTCTGCCAATTTTGCTATCCACTCGCGTATTGAAAATACCTGCTCGAAGATCAAAACGTGCTGCATCGCCAAGGTCGAGAGCGTAGTCAGGCGTATCAAACACATGCTCGTTATAAGCAATACCTAGATTAATCGACCACAGATCGTCTCGATCAACCAGCGGGCTTTGTTGAATATTGTCGTCGAGTAATTCATAACCAAGCTTGCCACTTAGCAGCCATTTTTCCGTTAGCGCATACGCCCACTCAACCCTGATCTTCGTATTGAGAGCTGCGCCAGGATCATAAGCGGGTCGCTCCAATGTCGCCTCTACATCCGACACACCATAGTAGTAGTCTGTATAACCATCATCCTGGTACACCGCCTCAATACTCGGCACAAAGTAACCGCGCGAATGCTTCATAGGGTAAGAAAATGAAAGCTGGCCAGTCGCTCCATCGTGCCTATCGGTCGGCTCGAAAAAGGCAGCCAGATGGACCTGTACGGGCCAGCGCCGCCAGCCAATCCCCGGTCCGAGCTCGATGGTCCACTTTGGCGCCGATACTCCGCTCAGGGCATCCGACTCATAGTTGCCGAACCCTAATGTCTGCATGCGACCGGCCACCGCATACTCCCAGCCAGAACTGGTTACTTGCCTCAACCATAGCTCACCATCGCGAACCACGAACCAGCTATCTGTCAGCCCGGGATGTTCAAAGGAGGTTAGATACGGGCATACAAAAGTCCTGTTGTCCTCGCCACGGTAAGGACTGGCACTGACAGTCACAGCCAGACCCAACGCGTAGTCATTCATATCATACTTGCGAAGGTAGTCCAGCCACTTGCCGGCGTGAGCGTCCAACGGCAGCAAGCTGAGACAAATGATGGTGGTAAAGAGACGCATTGGCGCAATTATTAAGCATTTTGGTTGACAACGCATACTTGTCGACGAAAATAGATGTCAAATTAATGGAGCAAGAAAATGATGCATATCAAATCCTGTAGCGCGCTGATTTCGCTAACTGTCATTCTTCTAACCTCGCATAGTGCTTTCGCTGAGGATGAGACCGATCCGGCGGCTGTCGCCGAGCCCGAACGTGCTTGCTTCAATGTTGACCGCGTTCGTAATTTCGACGGGCTGACAGACAATTTTCTGTACATCGAAATCAAGAGTACCGAAATGTATCTGCTCTCTATGCGCAACCAGTGTTTCGGCCTCCGATCAGCACAAGTAATCGCTTTTAAAGATACATTGAGCAGGATCTGCTCAGATGACAGCTTTGTCGACGTCGTCATCCGCGATGTCAGCAGACCAATGTCTTGCCGGGTTGAGAATATCGAGCGTGTCGAAAGCAAGGCCGAAGCTCAAGCCATTGCGGCAGATCGTGAAGCAGCCAGAAAAGCCGAAAAAGAATAACGCGTCAGATATTGGGGCGAATCAATTTGCGCTGCGCGTCATCGGACAGCGCCTTTTGAGTATAGAACTGCATGCCCACCCCGTAGAATAGCGCCGGCACAAGGAATGCGGCGATCGACGCAGGCAAAATATTAAATAACCAATGACTGGCGTCAGTGAACGGGTTGTACAAATAGAAGTAAGTAAGCTGACCGATGACGATTCCGGCCAGAGCGAGTACATTGAACCCCTTCCAAAAGTAGTACTCGCCGTTGGGGTTGGAGTCGTATATCGCACGCAAATTAATTTTTTGCCTACGTAGGAAAAAATAGTCGACGAATAATATTCCACC
>JBPCXZ010000245.1:0-2984 GCA_051008055.1 Woeseiaceae bacterium | reverse complement strand
AGCTAAACATTTACAGTTCGTAGTTCTTCTTGTGCTTGGTGCTGGTCTAGGTATGATTTCGGCCTATGCAACCCATCATCAGCATTTCCGGCCTGAGCAAGACGTACGCCGGAGGATTCGAAGCGCTCAAAGACGTTGATCTCGAGATCAACAAGGGCGAGATATTCGGTTTGCTCGGACCGAACGGTGCCGGCAAGACGACGCTGATCAATATTGTCTGCGGTATCGTGACAAATACTGGTGGCTCGGTAAGCGTCGATGGCTACGACCACGTCACGAACTACCGTGAAGCGCGTTCGCGAATCGGGCTTGTGCCGCAGGAGTTGCCGACCGAAACCTTTGAGACCCCGTTCAACGTATGTCGCTTCAGTCGCGGATTATTTGGTAAACCCGAAGACAACGCTCACATCGAAAAGGTGCTGAAATCCTTGTCACTGTGGGACAAGAAAGACGAGAAAATCATGATGCTGTCGGGAGGAATGAAGCGACGCGTCCTGATTTGCAAGGCCTTGGCACACGAACCGGACGTATTGTTTCTCGATGAGCCGACTGCTGGTGTGGACGTCGAGTTACGGCAGGATATGTGGAATGTGGTCGACTCACTTCGTGAGTCGGGTGTGACCGTCATACTCACAACGCACTACATCGAAGAAGCTGAACAGCTGGCGGACCGAGTGGGTGTAATCAACGACGGTGAGCTGATTCTCGTTGAAGAGAAAAACAAGCTGATGCAGGAGCTGGGTAAGAAGCAGCTGGTGTTGCACTTGTCAGAAGCTGCGAGGGAGATTCCTTCGGTATTGAGTGACTATCAGCTGGAATTAAGCGATGACGGCATGGAGCTTACTTACCATTACGATACCAAGCAGGATCGCACTGGTATTACGGCCCTGCTCAGTGACTTGCATGATGCTGGAATCCGCTTCAATGACCTGAATACCTCGCAAAGTTCACTGGAGGAGATCTTCGTCGGATTGGTGAAGAAAGACGCATGAACTTCTACGCAATAAGAGCAATCTACCGAACCGAGATGGCACGCATGATGCGTACCGTAGTGCAAAGCATCGTCGCTCCGGTTCTTTCGACCTCGCTGTATTTCGTTATTTTCGGTGCGGCAATCGGTTCTCGAATTAACGAAATCGACGGCGTTAGTTATGGCGCGTTTATCGTGCCGGGTCTGATCATGTTGTCGATCATGACCGAGTGCATCTCGAACTCGTCATTTGCAATTTACTTTCCGAAATTCACTGGCACCATTTTCGAAATCCTCTCGGCTCCAATATCTTTCATGGAAGTTGTGATTGGCTATGTTGGAGCGGCGGCGACCAAGTCGATCATCATCGGCTTAATCATCCTGGGCACTGCGAATTTCTTTGTCGATATCCAGATCGCGCATCCGTTTGTCATGCTGTTGTTCCTGGTGCTGATCTCGGTATCGTTTAGTCTGTTCGGCTTCATTCTGGGTGTGTGGGCCGACGGCTGGGAGAAGCTCTCGATCGTGCCGATACTCGTCATCATGCCGCTGACCTTCCTTGGCGGTACATTCTATTCAATCAGCATGCTGCCGCCGGCCTGGCAAACCATCAGCATGTTTAACCCCGTGGTCTATCTGATCAGCGGTTTCCGTTGGGCGTTTTACGAGAATTCCGACGTCGCGATTGAGCTCAGTCTCGCGATGGTGACTGGTTTTCTGCTGCTGTGCCTGTACGTCGTTCACCTGATCTTCAAAACAGGTTACAAGTTACGCGCTTGATTCGCTCAGGGCCGGGTGTACTCGTCGATAACCTTTTCGATGGCATCGGAACAGACCCTGCAAAAGTAGTCGGTGCGCGTGAACATCAGGCAGTTCTGTTCCGAGCGGTAGTACCCCTTGGCCTGGTAGTTCGCTCCTTCGAACGCGCCAATGGCGCCCTTGTATTCGTTTCCGGCGAAGAGTTTGTCAGAGTGTTCCTTGGTATAGGCGAATAATTCGTTCATTTCCGCTTCGGGTACGTTATTAGCACGCATCTCCGCCCGTGTTTTTTGTACGGCGATCGAATGCTCTTCATATTCCTCTTTAGGCCACGGTGTCGGCAACGGCGTGCTTTCACCTACCAGGTGTTTCCACTTCAGGTTGTCAGGGTCCAGCAGTGCCGTGACATTCGGCTCGTAAGGCTCAATGATATTCTCGGATGCTTCATAAGCTACAGAACTGGTGTAGTACTCGTCAGCCAGGCCCGCAAAATGATGGCCAAATTCGTGCACAAACAGATAAACGGCGGACGCGCTGTTTGCGGCGGCCGTGCTGAATAGGCCATAGATGCCGCCGCCACCGTAAGTCTCGGTATTCGTCAGAATTTCGACAAAATCGTAAGGCGTCGAAGAAGCGACTCGACGCCATGCCTTGTTGTCAAAGGTGAGCACGTAACGCTCAGAGCGAAACGAGTCGTAAGTCGTGCCCAAAGGCGAGTCACGGTGAATGTTGGTTGATGGTCGCGAAACACCAGACTCTGCGGACGCCGGCGCCAATGCCCATACATTGAAGTCTTGTTTGCGTTCCTTGAAGGGCGAAACCTCGAACAGCGCCTGGGTCAGTTCCCGCGCCTTGGCGATGAAGTCGTCGTGCTCGGTGGCGGTGTAGCCATCGCCAAGCAACAAAAGATCAACCTTCTCTGCGGGGTCACCATTGTTGACGATAGCGACGACCTGATCCGCGTACATCGCGTTTTCGCGATGATTCATATAATCGTCAGGGTCGATTGTTGTTCGCCAGACCTCCTGGAACTCATTTTTGGCGTCGCGCTTCTTCATCACGATGGTTGATTCAGAAGTGGGCGCTGGAAAGCGAATCGACTCGTGTAACGTGCGGTTCATGCGTCGCGCTTCTCCGGTGGTTTCCCATTCGCCGTAGATACTGCTGAAACTGCGTGACCAGCTGATGTCGCCAGTTTCGTCGTCAATGACTTCGAACAGGTACTTGCCTCGCAGTGTGTTGTCGATGGGCTGAT
>JBPCXZ010000244.1:0-8026 GCA_051008055.1 Woeseiaceae bacterium | reverse complement strand
ACCTGGACGGACAGAACCTGCTGTTCTGGAATACCCACAATTCACGGGTGCTGCCGGTTGATGCGGAAAAACCAGACGACACCACTGCGTTACCTGAGGAATTTCTGCGCTATTACGTTTGATCACTATCAGCCACCGCCTCGTCCATCATCTCGCGGACTTCAGTTAAGGTCGGTGCATCAGGGTCTTCCTTTACGATGTTGCGTACGACACGCGCAAAATCCATTGCGTTGCCTGCGCCTTGCTCACCCACTAGAACCGGCACACCGGTCGCTGCGCCAGCAAGCTCACGAATACTGCTCTCGACTTCGATGCTCAGTTCATTACTACCTGACTCACCGTAGCTAACGAACAAGTCATTGAGCCGATCGTCCGGACTCACCGGGTCGTCTTCCAGCGGTGCATGCGCCTCAACCATCAACTCGCCATCGAGTTCGCCCAACAAGAAAGGCTCATTGATAATGCGCACCGATTCACCGATGTTGATGAGTTCATACAAGTATTCAATGTTTTCCGGATAGAGCCGAACACAACCGTGACTTACTCGCATGCCTACGCCGTACGGCTGATTGGTGCCGTGAATCAGATAACCAGGTATATCCAGCTTGAGCACGCGCGAGCCAAGCGGATTGTCGGGCCCGGCCGGAACGACTGCTGGAAGTGGATCACCCATTTCCGCGTGTTCCTTGCGCACTGACTGCGGCACATACCAGACGGGATCCACGGCCTTGGCTGTAACGGTGGTACTTCCCAATGGTGTCTCCCAGCCGACGCGGCCGATGCCAATCGGATAGGTCTTCACTACCTGACTCTGGCCTTCGGGCATCTCGGGAAAATAGAACAGCCGTTTGGACGCCATGTTCAGGACTACCCCTGCACGCGTCTCAGGCGGCAGCACGAATTGGGTTGGCAGCAGGATCGCTGTATCAGCACCGGGAAGCCAGGGATCAATGCCTGGATTCGCAGCGACCAGTTCGTCGTAGCCGAGTCCGTAAGCGCGCGCCAAATCGGAAAATGTATCTTCTTCGCGCGCGAGAACAATCTGCGGCTCACCGACGACCGATTGGTCCACTGACATCAGCTCAAAGTGGTTTGCCTGCAGCGGCTCTTCGACCGGCCGCTCTGCGATGGGAATCGGCACCGGCGCAGGTTCAGCCTCGGCTTGCGCCGTGCGATTCTGATCCGACCAGTAGTCGTTGAAGGTAGTACACCCGCCGAACAGAAATAATGGCAATAGTATTGCCGCGCGACAAAATAGTCTGGTCGTGTTGGTCACAGCGCTAGTCTCGATTTAGACGGCGCCATTTTCGCAGAAAACGTTACGATTTTCGCTATTCGTTTTCTGCTGGCTTTTCTTTGGCCGCTGCTTCTTTGGCTGCCTCTTTCTCGTACCACTTCACGAGTTCGGCCGGTACGATGCAATTCGGCTGGCGGCCTGCTTCGAGCGCCTCGTTGTACAGCGGCAATGTTTCGCTCCACTGATTGATCAGATCTTCAATTCGTCGGTCGCTGGACGGGTGAGTCGAAGTAAATTCCGCCGGTTCCTCGCGCCCCGCCTGATTCGTCATGTTCTGCCACAGCGGAACGGCTTGCCGTGGATCAAAGCCTGCTTGTGCCATGTACTTAAGGCCAATGACATCTGCTTCACTTTCCTGCTTACGACCAAACGGCAACATGATGCCGAATGCAGCGCCCTGGTTCAGAGCCTCATAGGCTGTGTAGGTCGCACCGCTATGACCGCCGCCCAGCAACACGGCCGCAACCTGGATACCGACGTTAGATAGCTTGCCGCGAGACGCACGCTCGTTCGAATGTTCTGCAGTGACGTGGGCAATTTCATGACCGATGACAGCCGCGAGCTGATGCTGGTTCTGTGCCGCTTTGAGAATGCCTTCCATGACCCCGATCTTGCCGCCCGGCATCGCGAAGGCATTAACGGAGTCGACCTCGAATATGGCCATTTCCCACTCGATATCGCTGTACGGCGGCTCTAGCACGCTAACCACCGCATTGGCGACACAGGCGATGTAATCAATGGTCTCGCGATCTGTAATTAGTGGCATGGACGCTTTCATCTCAGCGAATTGCTTCGCGGACTCCACTTCCATATCGGCATTGGACATCCATAGCGGGCCAGCCGCTTGCCCTGTCGACACCAGCAATAGGCTCGCTGCCATCGCGGCAACCTGGGATTTTCCGTACTTGCGATTATTCATAGCCACTCCTGCAACATTTTGACACGCCCTGCTGGCCGCGGTTCCCCATTTTAGCGTGGTAATCGCGACTCGAAGCGCCGGCGCCAGCCAGCCGCGTCCAGTTTTTCGAGCGTACTGTCCATATTTGCCATAAGTCGTTTTTGCAATGGCTGTTTGATCTTGAACGTCACCTGGTACAAGTCTCGACTATCAATGCGGCCGGCGATGACCTCGTCACTGGTCTGGATTTCGTCAGCCAGGCCAAGCTCAAGCGCCCGCGTTCCATACCAGTGCTCGCCGGTAGCGATCTTTTCAAGGTCCATGTCTGGCCGATACTGGCTAACGGCTGACTTGAAGAGTTCATGCACATCTTCGAGTTCTTCCTTCAGCTTCGCCCGATCCTCATCCGAGTTCTCACCGAACATAGTGACCGTGCGCTTGTACTTGCCAGCAGTAATCTGTTCGAAATCGACACCATGACTATCCAGCAGTCGATTAAAGTTCGGAATCTGTGCCAGTACGCCGATTGATCCAAGAATCGCGAATGGTGCCGCGTAGATCTTGCTGGCAACACAGGCCATCAGGTAGCCGCCGCTTGCCGCGACCTTGTCGACGCAGACCACGAGCGGAATATCCCGATCGCGTATCCGCGCCAGCTGCGAGGCCGCCAACCCATGCTCGTGCACCACGCCGCCATGATTTTCGAGACGGACCATGACCTCGTCCTCAGCAGTCGCAACATCGAGAATCGCGCTGACCTCCTCGCGCAACGACGGTACAGCGCTGGCTTTGAGATCGCCGTGAAAATCGATCACAAAAGTTCGCGGCCGTGACGTTTCGCTTTTCGCTGCTTGCTTCTCGCGCTTTTTCTCATCTTTCGCGTCTTTCTTCTGCTCATCCTTTTTCAGAATAGCCTTACGCAAGCCACCGGCCAGAGCCTTGTGCTTTTTGTTGATGTTCTCGACTTCCAATCCTTCCTGGCTGGCCTTGCGATTACTCGTCGCGGCAAAACCAATAACAACGACGATTGCGAGAACGACCGTAACCGCCTTGAGAAGAAACATGCCGTACTCGGCGAAGAATGCACTCATACTGCTAGACCTACGTTATTTTTTTGTAAAACCTGTTCTGCCCGGTAGCTGGATCGAACCATTGGCCCGGCCACGACTTCGAGGAACCCCATTTCCAGACCTTCGCGCCGGTAAGATTCGAACTCCTCAGGCGACACGTAGCGTTCCACCGCCAGGTGATTTGGCGTTGGCCGCAGGTACTGCCCCAGCGTCAGGATATCGACGTTGGCTTTTCGCAGATCCGTCATCGTTGCCACGATTTCGTTATCACGCTCGCCGAGTCCGAGCATCAGGCTGGTCTTGGTCAACACATCAGGCCGGTGTTGCTTGGCATGGCGCAGTACCTCAATGGTCTGCTCATAGCCGGCCCGCGGATCCCGCACCGGATGTGTCAGCCGCCTGACCGTTTCAACATTCTGGGCAAATACCTCAAGTCCTGAGTCAACTACAAGTTCGACATGCGCCTCGACACCGTCGAAATCTGGCGTCAGCGCCTCTACGGCCGTATTAGGGTTCTGTTGTTTAATCTCGCGCACGCACGCTGCGTAATGCGCGGCCCCACCGTCCTCAAGGTCATCACGATCAACCGACGTAATGACAACGTATTCGAGACCCATCAGGTTAACAGCGCGACCCGTGTTAAAGGGCTCTTCGGGGTCAAGCCAGCCCTTTGGGTTGCCAGTATCGACTGCACAGAATCGGCACGCGCGTGTGCAAACCGACCCCAGCACCATGATGGTGGCGGTGCCGGCATTCCAGCACTCACCAATGTTCGGGCACATGGATTCCTCACACACAGTACTGAGGCGATGCTCTTTGACGATACTGCGGGTAGTGCCATAGCCTTTTCCACTAGGCATCTTGGCGCGTAACCAGCTTGGTTTCTGGCCATGTTGCAACGGTTCCGAATCGCGACGATTCTTCACGCCGTTCTTGATTGCAGAAAATCCAGCGTCAGTCTGATATTTGCTGCCGCTTTCAACGATCGGGATGCCGCGGAACTGTTTGTCCGACTTACTCATGCAGAGGTGGTCCAGGCAATGCTAAAAAGGGCAGGCATTGTACAAAAAAATCCCGGCCAAAGCCGGGAGAGTCAGGGGGAATCGTTTGCGCCAGAAGTGTGTCAGTGCAACCTGGACCAGCTAACCAGCTTCACTTCGCTGCGTTGCAGGTCAAAATTCTGGGCCAGTATGGCCTCAATGTCCTTGGTCTCAGTGCTGTGGTCCATCGCTTCGCTGAGCTCAATTACGCCGCTGAACTCATTGCCGCCGCGATATTGCGCGTCGGTCAAGATGAACTGCGTGTAGTACTTAGCGGACATGGCTTAAGACTACGCCCGAGGTCCGGCTGCAACTGTGAGCTATTGCTCAGTTTACGTAATAGAATCCTTCATAGGACTATAAGTTATTGATATTTTTATCTAATTTTGAGCATTGCTCGCGCCAACGGCGGTTCGCGGGTAGAATTCGGCTGATTTCGGCGACGCGGCGCACAGATTTGCAGCCGCAGCATATGTAATATTGAGCACGAACTGTCTTTCGCTTGGGCGGTTCTGAATCATTGAACCAATTAGGAATTATTGAAAATGGCTGTAAATCGGGCTTTTAAGCTTTGCATCCTGGTTTTTTCGCTGTGCGTGGGTGCAACCACCCTGCACGCTCAGGACGAACTCAGAACAACCTTTTTTAAAGAAGCGGACGCGGCGAAGGCTGCGGCCGACGCGGCCGACGCCAAGCTGCTGGCGCCGCGCAGTTACGAGCGCGGCATGAAGGAATACCGGGATGCCGAGGTCGCGCTGGAGCGTGGCCGAAATATTGAGACGGTACGCTCAAATGCAGCTGACGCTGCGCGTTACTTCAAGACGGCAACAAGCGCTGCCGAACTGGCCGACGTAAAACTGGCGCAGGTGATGAAGAGCCGTCAGGACGCCGCCAATGCGAAAGCACCACAACTCTCTCCCGAAATCTGGGAAGAAGCCCAGCGCAAATTTGGTGACGCAATTCGAATGTTGGAACGCGGCGATCTTAAAGCCACCACCCGGCGGGAGATCGAGGCGACCAGTCTGTATCGCGATGCCGAATTGGTCGCTATCAAGGCAGAATATCTGAGCGAGACGCGACGTCTGTTGGCGGATGCCGACCGAGCACGTGTCGGGCGTTACGCGCCGATAACATTAAACCGCGCCAAACAATTGCTGGCCAACGCCGAGCGCGAGCTGAATGACAATCGATACGACACGGATCTGCCGCGCAGCCTCGCAAAGGAAGCCAACTACGAAGCCAAACACGCTATCTACCTGTCCGAAGTCGTACGTAAAGTCCGCGACAAGGATCTGACTGCCGAGCAGCTGGTCCTGGAGTGGGAAAAAGCATTCCGCAATGTCGCTGGCGCCGCAGATGTAGTTCCTGAGATGGAAGCCGGCCCCGACAAACTGACAGCGGAACTGATCGCATTTATCGATGCAGCGCGCATTGAAAATCAGGCGCTGGCCCAGGAAAAATCAGAAAACGAACTGCGACTGGTTGAGTTGCAGGAAGAGCTTGCCGCGCTCGATGAACGTCTTGGTGGTGCAACTGCTGAGCGCGCAGCGCTGGTGCAACGACTGGAAGCGCAGGCACGAGTAAAAGAACAGTTTGCCCGAGTAGAGAAGATGTTTACGCCTGCCGAGGCCCGCGTGTTTCGTGAAGGTAACAACATCATCCTGCGCCTGGTCGGTCTGACCTTCGATTCAGGCAACGCTCAAATCAAGCCAGAGACGTTTGACCTGCTCGCCAAGGTCGAGAAAGCTATCGATGTATTCCCACGCAGTGAATTGATTATTGAAGGCCATACCGATTCGTTCGGCGGCGATGATTCCAACCAGAAGCTATCGCAAACACGTGCCGAAGCTGTGCAGCAATACATGATCAATGCGATGCGAATTCCGACCTATCGGCTAATCGCGACCGGCTACGGCGAAACCCGTCCGATCGCCAGCAATGAAACCGAGTCAGGTCGGCAGCGCAATCGACGCATCGATATTGTTATCCGGCCGAATCTCGACCAGAACTGACTGATCTCCACCAGTCGACAACCACCGTCGCTGTGTCCGGATTGACCAGGTAGCCGTACTCGGCGTGTGGATTGAGCGCACCGTCCAGGTGAAACCAGTTATAGATTCGCTGGTCGACAATTGATTCGACCAACCCGTCACTCACCATGTCACCGAAGTCCGTGCGTAGCGTCGGATCAATCGAGGTCATGTCGCCTTCTGCCGAGAGGTTAATCCAGCGACCAATATTGCCCGGGTAGCGAACGCTGCCTATGGCGTCACTCCCCTTGAGACGATTTTGCATGTAACGCTGACCGAGCGGGCTGCCCATGGTCAACAACAGGTCTACGTGCATGGGCTCCCTGTTGGCCCGCGACATTTGCCACAAAGCCTCAAAGGCAATCACCGAACCCATGCTGTGGCCGATTAGAAGTATGGGGCGTTGCTGCTCGCGCGCGACGCGCAACGACGTCTTAAGAATGTTGCGCGTGTGCTCAGCAACCTCATTGCGGTTCTTGGTGTAGCGACGCAGGTCACGTAAGTGTAGACGCATGCGTTCATTGGCCACGTGCGGTATCAGGAACGGTAAATGATCTGCCAGTTTGAGTACCCAACGCACCAGGCGTTTTTTGACAGACGTCGCCTCGTCTTTATCCCGTTGCGACACCGCGGCTTGAGCCAGCAACGCGTCGACTGACGCTGCATCAAGTGCGAAGTCGCGATGCTCGCCATAGAAATCGTAAGTCCAGGGCACGATTTCAAAACTGTCGGTCGAGGACATCAGCTGCTCGGCAATCTCACTGTCGATTCGCGCGACGCCCGTGACCAGGCAACGCAATAGGGCATCGCGGTGAATGTCCTCTGGCGGCTTGGGCAGCAATCCCGGCACGTAAATTATTTTTGGATCTGGGCTCATCCCCTGGCTCGCTCGAGCAATGCCGGTAACTGCCCTACATGCGAGACGATGCCATGCGGTTTGGGAAACTCCTTCGGCCACGGGTCGCCCCTGCGGTTAACCCAAACGGCGTGCAGTCCAGCCATCATCGCACCGTCCACATCGAACTCGGGGTGATCGCCCACATGCAACGTCTGCTCCGCGGTTGCGCCGCCCGCTTGCACAGCCGCATCAAAAATCTGCTGAGCTGGTTTCGCAGCACCTGCCGTTCGCGCTGTCACGATGTCATCGAATAAGTCGTCGATACCGATCATTTCGAGTTTCGCATTGCCATTGGTTACCGCAATCAATACATAGCGTTCGCGCAGCTCGGCCAGAGCCGGGCGGACCTCCGGAAAAATTTCGACGTCATTACGTATTGAATCGAATACCGCCATCGCCTCGTCAACTATCTGTTCCCCATAGTCGGCTGCGGCCCCGATACGCGACAAAACCTTGCGCCGCATGAAGGTGTAATCATGGCTGTGCTCGGGAAATTCGACCGCCACGTCGGCGCGCTGCTGCTGGATTGCCTTACGCGAGAACATGGCAGTGACACGCGGGTAACTGTCACCAAGCCATTCGTAAAGGCCGCGCTCGGCCCGATGAATCACCGGGTGTATCGCCCACAGAGTGTCGTCAAGGTCTAGTGTTATTGCGCGGATGTCATTCATGTGTTCCATTGTAGCGATGAAATACCTGCATACCATGGTCCGGGTTAAGGACATTGACGAATCGCTCGATTTTTACTGCAACAAGCTGGGGTTGGTCGAGCTAAAGCGATATGAAAGCGAAC
>JBPCXZ010000243.1:0-3425 GCA_051008055.1 Woeseiaceae bacterium | reverse complement strand
AATGAACCCAAGGACGCATAGGCCTCACCAAGATCCGGGTTGAGTTGCAGTGCGGTTGTTACCGCACGCTCAGCGAGCGGAAACACGTCGTCCGGTAACGCCCCCTCCAGGAAAACTCTAAATCGATAAGCGTCGCTGAGACCCACATACGCAAGCGCAAATTCAGGATCAAGATCGATAGCATGCTGAAAATGTTTGACGGACTCTACGTTCGACTCGGCCCTGCGCTCTGTCCAGAGCTTTCTGCCCAGCAAATAGGACTCGTAGGCCTCGAGGTTCTGCGTATGCACGACCTCGATCTTCTCCTGCTCTTCGGGCGACAAGGTCGTGTGCAGGGCCTCTGCGATCGCTTTCGAAATTTCCGACTGAATGGTGAACAGGTTTTCCGCCGTTAGTTCCCGATCGTAGATTTCTGCCCACAAGTGATCATCAGTTGCCGCGTCTATCAGCTGTACGTTGATGCGCACCTGGTTGCCGGACCGTTGCACGCCACCTTCCAGAATATTCGCAACACCCAACTCTTGGGCAATGTCCCGAAGGTTCTTGGTCGTGTCTTTATACTCCATGACAGAGGTACGCGAGATAACGCGCATCGACCCGATCTTGGAGATGTTGGTCAACAGGTCGTCGTGTATGCCTTCAGTGAAGTACTCGTCTTCACCACGGCTACTACGGTTATCAAACGGCAGCACAGCGATGGATTTGTCAGTCGCCACAGCTGCTTCGGCCGCTTCTGGTGCTTCTTCTGCGACAACTTCATCAGTAACTGTCGGTGGCTCAGCACCGCGCTCGGCAAAACGCGATTCCCAAATGAAGTAGCCCAGCGCAATGACCAGCATCACCGTAATTGAGCGATCCAGTTTCCTGCCAGTCACACCCGTGATGGATTGGCTGCGATCTACTTCAGATTCGAGCTTTAGCCCTTCGGGCGTGACCTCAAAGGCCCAGGAGAAAAATACCGCGCCAACAAAACCCAAGACCAGTAACAACAGGATGACCTGCATGACCCATGCAGGCGCACCGATGTTCTCCAGAACGATGTCTGCAACCTGGATAACCAACCATCCGCCGATCAGGTAGGCAATACCTACCCGAAACACGTTGCGGCGTTTTAACTCACTGAAGAGGCTCATATTTCGAATGATCTAGTAGATTCGCAAATATTACGGGTCTTCCGTCGGCAACGCGTCACCCGCCAACGCATTGTCCAGCATCTCGATCAGCTCATCGCGGCTGTAGCTGTAAGGGCCCCACTGATTGAGCTGTACCAACTCGTTCATCTTGGTACCGATAGTCCATAACTGCTCTTCAGCGTTAGGTACGACGACGTAGCGGCGTAGTGGCTCTTCGTCAAACAGCGCGTGCATGAATGCTGCCGAAACTTCGTCCGGCTCCTTGTAGGAGAGCTCACGTTGCGCAGTCGCTTCGTAAGCTTTCTGCATCTCCTCTGTGACATCGCCGCCGCTGGCTTTCAGTTGGTCCATGTCGCGCGCAACGCTGGTACGGCGAATATTCGACTTGTAATTGCCAGGCTCAATCACACTAACGCTGACACCATGTGGTTCCATCTCCATGGCGAACGAGTCGGTATAGGCTTCTATCCAGTGCTTGCTACCGGCGTATGCACTAAACCCTGGAAAAGCGGAAATCGTTCCCGCGATCGAACCTGTCGTCAGTATTCGCCCCTTGGATTCAATGATCATCGGCGCGAACGCTTTAGTCACTCGATACACGCCCTCAACATTAACGTCATAAACGAACGTTTGGTCTTCAACTGGCGTGTCAGCCACCTCACCGCCGCCACCAACGCCGGCGTTGTTAACCAGGGCGTACAAACCGGTGCCGCTCTTCTCGATCGTTGCGACGGCAGCATCAATTTGTTCCTGATCGGTAACATCGAGTCGGATCGCGGTGATGTTGTCGATCGCATCGAGTGCTTCAAGATCTTTGTCTTTGCGAGCGCCAGCGTAAATGTGATATCCGCCTTCAGCCAGGGTTTCTGCCAGGTTTCGACCGATACCGGTGCTGGCGCCGGTCACCAGTATGGATTTACCTTCTTCAGCGATAGCGCCGTGTGGCACAGCAGTAAATAACAGCAAAGACACGACAAGTAGGACGGTTCTTTTCATTATTCTTCCCTCGAGAAATTCGGCGTACACCCTACCATACTTCGATTTCAGCCAGATTGACCTGCTAATCCCGGTCGTCGGATATACTCCCCGCTCATATGACCGAAAACCTCTCATTCTTCGAAAACCTGATGCATCGGCGCGTACCTCAGATCGTTGGCATGTACGTCGCGGCTACCTGGCTGGTCATCGAGCTGGGCGACTGGGTGACAGAGCGCTTCAACCTGCCAACCTTGGTCACGTCGTATGTTTTCGTGGCCATGCTGGTGATGTTGCCGGCTATCATTCTGTTCGCCTATAACCACGGGGCACCGGGCCGCGATGAATGGACCAGGACAGAGCGTGTCTTTATTCCTTTAAACGCGGTGCTCGCGTTGGTAGTGCTGTATGGCATGGGTCCGCTGGTAGTCGTCGAAGCGGCAACCGAGACGGTCCATATTCCAGATGAAACAGGCACCATGCAGCAGTTCGAGGTTGCCAAACGGGGTTACCACAAGAAGGTCATCGGATTTTTCTGGCAGAACAACTCCGACAATAGCGACCTGGACTGGCTGTCTTACGGCTTACCCCTGATGTTGGCGCACGATCTCGACCGCGTGTCGCCGGTCATCACCGTCCGGACACCATTTGATTCAGCGGCCATACAGAACAAACTTAGGAATAATGGTCACCCTTTGTTTGTCGGCGAGCCGCAGGGCCTGCGACTGGAAATCGCCAGGGACCGACGCAGTGCCGCAATGATTATTGGCAACTTCTCGCAAGTTGATAGCACAGTCATGATCAATGCCTCAGTCGTTGACGCTGAGACTGGCCGCGAAATTGCGACGTATTCTGTAACCGGGGATGACTGGCTCGCCGCTGTGGATGACGTCAGTGCTGCCGTGCTCGACTATCTTGAAGTGCAGCCGAGCGACGACCAAAGCGATGACCCGATCGAACAGCATTTCTCTGACTCCCTGGAAGCCATTGAGCACTACACCAACGGCCAGCTCGCACTGGAAGTCAACAACGACTACCCAACAGGCATTGCTGAGTTGCAAAGTGCGGTGCGCATAGACCCAGCATTCGCCGAAGCCGATGGCGTCCTGTCGATGACTCATTATCTAAATAGTGATCTTGAGTCGGCCCGCAGAACAGCGTCACAAGCATTGAGCAACAGCTACCGTTTATCCGAGACCAGCAAGTTCGTTTTGAAGGCCAATCGTTATATTTTCGATGGCGACTACGACCGTGGCGTGCGCGTTGTCGAGCTCTGGTCACAGGTGCAGCCGAACAGCACCGAGGCATTGGCGTCAC
>JBPCXZ010000242.1:0-3202 GCA_051008055.1 Woeseiaceae bacterium | reverse complement strand
ACCTTGGTTGGCTGGTTGATTTCAAGAAGCCGCATTTCAGCGGTCGTGCAGCATTGCTCGAGGAGAAAAAGCGCGGGCCCAAGTACACGCTTACCAAACTCGATATCGAGGGTAACAAGCCGGCCGTAGAATCGTACATTTACAGTGACAAGCGTTGTACGAAACACATCGGCTACGTGACCTCGTCAATGTGGTCACCCGCCGTTAAGGCCAATATCGCGCTTGCAATGATCGAGACAGAACATCTGACCGGCGACCTGTGGGCGGAGATTTACTACGAAAAAGAGCTACGTCAGTACAGTCGCGTCGCGAAATGCACACGCAAGACGAAACCGTTTTGGACGCCGGCGAGAGCCCGTGCGACGCCGCCTCCGGATTGCTGAAGAACTAGGCCCTCGCCTGCTTAGGACGAGTCAGACCGAACAAGCCACGCAGGGGTCTCGTAGATTTCGACTGTAACTTCGTCACCGGCGTTGATTGCGCCAGCGACCTCGACAACCCCGACGATACCGCGGGTTAACTTCGCCGCCTTTGAAAATGCAGTGTTGGTCAACGCTTCGCCGCTCCTGGTCGAATACAAGGACGCAACTTTCTCGCCCATGTAACCGCATGGCGGATTGTATTCCTCAACGCTAAGTTCAGCGCCCGACGGAAACTTCAGTATCGTGCCCTTGGGCAGCCGCGACAGTTCTGAAATTCCCTCGAAACAGAGATTGGCACCGACGCAACTGGCGCTAATATTCTCGGTCAGATCCAGTTCCTCAGATATCTGCTGCAACTCCTCGGCCGATACCGCCGACCACTGGCGTTCGTTGCGTCGCACGGTGCCCTCGGGCTGCTTGTCGCCCCCGGCCCAGCAACTGCGCTCATAGGACTTATGTGCGTCGCCGACGATGCCCTCTAACTCAAGCTGGATGCTCGGCTGCGCATCCTTGGTCGAGTCCTTATTTGAACCAGAGTGGACAGAAATTACCTGTGCGGTGAATTTTTTCACTTATTACCTCAAAACTGTAAAACCAGCGTGCATCGACCCGCTTTGCTGCGCTAGGATACAGCTGCAAGAACTGATTGTCAGGAGCTTCTCAATGCGCACAAGCAAGTTTGTAGAAAGTTATTTTGATGCGTGGAATCACGGCGACCCGGAAGGGGTCGCGGATCACCTGACCGAGGACGGCATTTTTTGCGACGTGCCGGAAAATTCGCGTAGAACGCATGATGAGCTCGTGCGAAGCCTGAAGAGTTTTTTCGCAAACTATGCGCATCGCTATGAACAGATCGGCGAAATTCTGCGCGGCGAAGACACTATCGCGTTCCAATATCGATTCTATGCCCTAGACGATTCATCTTCGGATGATGCCTATAGCGGTGCCGAGTTCATGACACTGAATGGTGATGCTGCGGCAACCATTACTGACTATTACGACATGCCGGGTGACCAGCAGTCCCAAACGCTTTCGAGCATGGCTTCCGAAAACGCACGGCAACGAAAATATGCGAAATCAGGTCTTTGTGCTGAACAAATGAGCGAGTACAAGACCACGCTGGAAAATGTAATGAGTGCCGAGCAGCTGTTCCTGCGGTCTGATTTGACACTGCCGCGACTCGCCAAAGTCATCGGCTGCTCCGTCAACCACCTTTCGCAGGTGATTAATTCCGGCTTTGGCATGAGCTTTTTCGATTATCTGAACAGATATCGTGTGCAGTACGCCATGGCCATGCTTGGTAAGTCCGACCAGCAGAGCAATGTCATTCTGAATATTGCGTTTGCCGTCGGATTTAACTCGAACTCGGCATTCTACGCGGCGTTTAAGAAATGCGCCGGACAAACTCCGGCTCAATACCGGAAGTCGCAGCTCGATCGACCGCACTAGAACTGCTCGCTGCATGCAACCTGAACCGCATACCGGCTCGTATTACGCAGCCTCCATAAATGATCACACGGATTATTCGCCACTCCGCGGCGAACAGCACGCCGACGTTTGTGTAATCGGCGCCGGCTTTACGGGCGTCTCGACAGCTCTGTTCCTAGCTGAACGCGGCTACAATGTTCATGTCGTAGAAGCCAACAAGGTCGGCTGGGGTGCGTCCGGCCGCAATGGCGGCCAAATAATCAGCGGCATTACCGGTGAACGGGCCATTGCCAGGCATGTTGGCAGGGGTGTGGAAGATCTGTTCAGCGATCTGCGCTGGGCGGGGCACGAGATCATCCGTCAGCGCGTCGAAAAATACTCGATTCAGTGCGATTTGAAATTTGGCTACGTTAGCGTCGGCGAAAAAGCCAGGCATATGCGGTGGTTTGAGGATGACGTAAGGTGTTTACAGGATGCGGGCTTCCCGCACGACGTGGAAATTCTGAACGCGGAGGAAACCAGCGACCTACTCGGTACGCGCGCCTATATCGGCGGCCTCAAGAACATGGGCAACGGTCACGTGCACCCTTTGAATTTGTGTATTGGTGAGGCCAGGGCTGCACAGTCACTCGGCGCGACTTTTTACGAGCAGTCGCCAGTGCTTGAGATAAAGCATGGCGACAAGGCGAAAGTCATTACCGAAAGCGGCTGCGTGATCGCCGACAGCGTCGTTCTGGCCGGCAACGCCTATCACCTGCTCGAAATGAAGCTGCGCCGCCGCATGATTCCTGTCAACAGTTACATTATCGCGACGGAACCTTTGACCGGCGATCTTCTCGACTCGATTAATCCTCAGGACCTCGCCGTCTGCGATCAGAATTTCGCAGTTCAGTATCATCGGCTTAGCGCTGACAAGCGTTTGCTTTACGGCGGCCGCATCAACTATCACGGCCACGACCCTGCGGTAATCAAGAAATCGCATATCCCCCTTATGCTCCGGATCTACCCGCAACTCGCCGACACAAAAATTGATTACGCATGGGGCGGCACCATCGGTGTAACCGTGAACCGGGTGCCGCTACTCGGCAGAACCGCGCCGAATGTTTTCTATTGCCAGGGCTACTCCGGCCATGGCGTCAACGCTACCCACCTTGCCGGCCAGATCATGGCCGAGGCCGTTGCCGGCACGATGGAGCGCTTCGATATGTTTGCAAACGTGAAACCGGTCGTAATTCCCGGGGCACATGTCTTGCACAAGCCGATGGTGACGCTCGGCATGCTCTACTACCAAATTCGCGATCGCATTTAATTCAAAAAAGGAGTAGCTGCATGATTACTGGACATTGTGAGTG
>JBPCXZ010000241.1:0-18092 GCA_051008055.1 Woeseiaceae bacterium | reverse complement strand
CAATTTCACGACGTTTTGGCGAACCGACGAAGCCAGTCTCACCGACACAGAACGGAGGGAAGTTGTAGTGCAGCATGAACGGCTCTTTGCGCTCACCTTCGATCGCATCAATAATCTGTGCGTCCCGACCGGTCCCCAGAGTCGCAACCACGATTGCCTGAGTTTCGCCACGCGTAAAGACTGAAGAACCGTGTGCACGTGGCAGCACGCCTACCTTCACGTCGATACCGCGAACGGTAGAAACATCACGACCGTCAATGCGCGGTTCACCTGCGATAACACGACTGCGAACGATGCTCTTTTCGAGCTTGTACAAAGCGCCTTTAACTTCGTCTGCTGTGTACTCTGACTCATCACCAGAAGCGAGGGCCTCTACAGCGCCAGACTTGGCATCGCCGACTGCCGCCTGACGGTCCTGCTTGTCCGTGATCTGGTATGCCGCGGTGAGGCCATCTGTCGCTTGTCCTGCAACCGCATCGGCCAGAACCGTGTTCTCTGCCGGCGCTTCCCAATCCCAGGAAGGCTTGCCAACTTCTGCAGCAAGCTCAGTGATGGCATCGATCGCAACCTGCAACTGCTCGTGGCCGTACATGACCGCTCCCAGCATGATTTCCTCAGAAAGCTGGTCTGCTTCCGATTCCACCATCAGAACAGCGTCCTTGGTACCCGCTACGACCAACTCCAGGTCAGAATTTTCCAGCGCCGCGTAGCCCGGATTCAGCAAGTACTCACCGTCGCTGTAACCGACCTTGGCTGCACCGATCGGACCTGCGAACGGCATACCCGAAATAGCCAGTGCCGCTGATGCGCCGATCAATGCCGGGATATCGGGATCGACATCCGGATTCAATGACATCACAGTCGCGATAACCTGCACTTCGTTAGTAAAGCCCTTCGGAAACAGTGGGCGAATCGGGCGATCGATCAGACGGCAGACGAGAATTTCTTTCTCGGCTGGTCGACCTTCGCGCTTGAAGAAGCCGCCCGGGATCTTGCCCGCTGCATAAGTCTTCTCCTGGTAGTTAACGGTCAGCGGGAAAAAGTCCCGACCTGGATCAGCCGCCTTGCGACCTACAGCTGTAACCATTACCTGTGTATCGGCCATATTGACCATGACTGCACCGTCGGCCTGGCGAGCTAGTGCGCCGGTCTCGATGGTGACTTCGTGTTCCCCAAATTGGAACGATTTCTTAGTTGAATTCACTTTGATTCTCTACTTTGTGATTGGCGACAGCGATGCGTTGCGGTCCCTTCTGGGAACGACACGTATTTATCGCAATACCTGAATGACTCGTCGTTTAGCGACGAAGGCCGAGCCGGGAAATCAGCTCGCGATAGCGTTCCGGATCTTTTCCTTTCAGATAGTCCAGCAACTTGCGTCGCTTGTTGACCATCCGCAGGAGACCCTGGCGGCTATGGTGATCTTTTTTGTGCTCGCCGAAGTGGCCGGTGAGCTCAGAAATTCTGGCAGATAGCAGTGCTACCTGAACCTCGGGAGACCCTGTGTCAGCTTCTCCGCGGGAATACTCTTTAACAATCGTGCTTTTTGCTTCACTAGACAGTGACATTTTACCTTTACTCCAATCTTCTCTTTTTGTGCCCTTTTTGCAGCGCGCATTCTAGCGCCTGTTCGAGCCCATTAATAGTCCAAAATCAAATATCTACGGGTTTTTTTCACCCGTCAGAAATACCCTGCGAGGCGCCACAGATCCGTTGCTGCCAGCCTCACCAAGGCCCAAAAACCGTGCCTTCTGGTCATAAACGCGCAACAGCCCTTCTGCACCGCCGAAATCGGTTGAAATCGCCATTCCCGACCGAAATTGTTTGCTCTGCTCTTCACCCACCCTAACTTCGGGATATCCGGCTAGCGCAACGTCCGGCGACAGCAAGTGCTGGCGCAAAGACTCTGGCCCTGCCTCCGCTGCTGCCTCCAGGGCGCTCAGGTCATGCATATCAGCTGCTTTGAAGTCGCCGACTACCTCGCGGTGCAACGTGGCCGTATGAGCGACTGTGCCCGCTTGCCGGGCTAAATCCTCCACCAAAACCCGTATATAAGTGCCTTTTGAGCAAGCAACCCGGAACACGAGCCGACTGCCAGCCGCCTCCAGGAGTTCGATTGCATCAATCCGGATCGGGCGTGGCTCCCGTTCAACCGTCTGGCCCTTTCGCGCAAGCTCATAGAGCCGCTTACCGTCCTTCTTCAGAGCAGAATACATAGGTGGAATTTGCTCGGAATCGCCCATGAAACTCTGTAGAACCTCATTCCATTGATCCGCCGAGAGCGCTGGAACGTCCTGGCGTTCAATCTCGCTGCCCTCAGCGTCGCCGGTGTCAGTAGCAACCCCCAGTTTCGCGCTAACGCGGTAGGTCTTGTCAGCATTGAGGAGATACGGGCAAACCTTGGTAGCCTCGCCGAAACACAGCGGCAACATACCGGTTGCAGCGGGGTCGAGGCTCCCGGTGTGGCCAGCCTTCTTGGCATTGAGAAGCCATTTCACACGCTGCAAAGCCTGATTTGAACTGAGACCGGCGGGTTTATTTAGCAACAGCAGGCCGTCGACTATTTCACGCCGTGATCGTCCAGAATGGCTCATCGAACTACTCGGTTTCGTTGCTGTGCAGCGCGTTGTGGATCATCTGACTGATTCGAACGCTTTCCTCAGCGCTGTCGTCATGTGAGAAACGAAGCTCCGGAACATGTCGAATCTGCAGTTCGCGCCCCAGCCGACTGCGCAGAAAGCCGGCTGCCTTTTTGAGGCCCTCTTCTACCTGTTCTACCTCAGTCTCGGGATCGAGCAGGCTGTAATAAACACGAGCGACACTCAGGTCTTTTGAAAGATCTACGCCGGTTAGCGACAGACCCTGCAGGCGTGGATCCTTGGTTTCAACCCGCAATAGCTGGCTGAGCGTCCTTAGGACCTCAGTGCCAAGACGCTGGTTTCTTGAATATTCGCGTGGCATCAGTCCAACGTACGAGCGACTTCTATTCGCTCGAAACACTCGATTTGGTCGCCAACTTTGACGTCGCTGTAATTCTTCACGCCGATACCACACTCAGTACCCGACTTGACCTCGTTGACGTCGTCTTTGAAGCGTCGCAGGGACTCCAGCTCCCCTTCGTAAATGACAACATTGTCGCGCAAAACACGAATTGGGTTGGAACGCTTCACGTAACCTTCTGTCACGATGCAGCCAGCGATATCGCCAAACTTCGGCGATGAAAAGACGTCTTTTACTTCAGCAAGTCCGACAATTTGTTCGCGAATCTCCGGAGCAAGAAGCCCGCTGAGAGCCGCTTTCACGTCGTCGATCGCCTCGTAAATGATGCTGTAGTAACGCACATCCACGCCGGATTCCTTGATGGCAGCTCGCGCCGCGGCATCTGCTCGGACATTAAAACCGATGATCACCGCATTCGATGCAGCAGCCAGTGTTGCATCTGTCTCAGTAATTCCGCCTACGCCAGAGCCAAGTATTTTCACTTTAACTTCGTCGGTTGCCAACTTGAGCAACGCGTCCTTAAGTGCCTCGGCACTACCGTGAACATCAGACTTGATCAAAACGGACACCGACGACAACTGACCATCGGCCATTTGTGTGAACATATCATCGAGCTTGGAGGCTTGTTGCTGTGCCAGCTTGGCCTCACGAGACTTGGCTTGACGATACTCAGCCACCTCACGGGCTTTGCGCTCGTTCTTCACAACCAGGAAGTCTTCGCCGGCACTCGGAGTCTTCGAAAGACCCAGTACTACCGCGGGCTGCGATGGCCCTGCTGTCTTGATCGACTGACCTGTCTCGTCGAACATATTTCGAATACGACCATACTCTTCGCCGGCAATGATCATGTCACCCTGGTTAAGCGTTCCTGACTGAACCAGCAGAGTCGCAACGGCGCCGCGGCCTTTCTCTAGGCTCGATTCAATTACGATGCCCTGTGCCGGTCCTTCAGCAACAGCTTTCAGGTCCATGACCTCGGCTTGTAACAGGATCGCATCGAGCAGGTTATCGATGCCGTCACCTTTCAATGCCGAAACATTTACGAACTGGTGCTCACCACCCCAATCTTCGGGAATAACTTCGTGCTGCGAGAGCTCGTTTTTGACACGTTCAGGATCAGCGTTTTCGCGGTCGATCTTGTTGACCGCCACGACCAGTGGAACTTCGGCCGCTTTGGAGTGCTGAATCGCTTCTATCGTTTGTGGCATGACGCCGTCATCAGCAGCCACGACAAGAACAACGATATCGGTCGCTTGTGCGCCGCGTGCTCGCATCGCCGTAAACGCCGCGTGACCCGGTGTATCAAGAAATGCGACTCGGCCCTTGTCGGTCTCAACCGAGTAAGCACCAATATGCTGGGTGATACCGCCAGCCTCGCCATCGGCAACCTTGCTGCGGCGTATATAGTCCAGCAACGATGTCTTGCCATGATCGACGTGGCCCATGATCGTAACGACAGGAGCGCGACTTACTTCGTCACCTGTAGTCGGTTTCTCAGACGCCAGCAGTTGCTCATCAACATCAGCGGCCGTAACGATCTTCGCATCGTGGCCAAACTCTTCGATAACCAGGATCGCGGTGTCCTGATCAATCACCTGGTTGATAGTGACCATCGCGCCCATCTTGAACAACGCCTTGACCACTTCGTTGCCCTTGATAGCCATTTTTTGCGCGAGATCGGCAACCGAAATGTTTTCGCCAATTTCAACTTCGCGAATGACGGGCGCCGTCGGGCGCTCAAAGCCATGCTGCGAATCGCCGCTTACGGAAACCGGTCGGCGACGAGTCGGACTCTTACGCTTGCGACGGCCGCTCTTGTCACCAGCAACATGTAGTTCCTTACGGCCGTACTTCGTGTCGGCTGCTTTGCCCTTCGGCTTTTCCTTGTTGCGGCGCGTTTTCGCATCCTGCTCAGCTTTTTCAAGGCGGGCCTTCTCTTCACTGGCTGCCGCAGCAGCCTGATCTGCCGCTTTGCGCGCATCTTCTTCCGCGGCCTGCCGAGCTTCCTCTTCACGCTTGCGCTCGTCTTCTTCAGCCTGGGCAGCCTGCTCCTTCTCGGCCAGAGCAGCTTCAGCTGCGCGCTTCTCCTCGGCAATGCGATCTTCTTCTTCCTGCCGCTGGCGGTCGAGTTCCTGTTGCTCCTGCTGTGCCTGCTCTTCAAGCACATCACGCTTGACGTAGGTGCGTTTGCGACGAACCTCCACGTTTACCGTGCGCGAGCGCCCCTGGGCACCCGAAAGGCGAAGTTCGGACTGCGATTTACGCTTCAGCGTGATCTTTTTCGGCGCAGCGTCACCGGCCTTCGATTCTTCCTGGCCGTGACTGCGACGCAGATGAGTTAGCAATTCAAGCTTCGCGTCGTCACTGATCGTGTCGTCAGATCCTTTGACCTTGATACCGGCCTCGTCGAGCTGCGTGAGCAGCTTGTCGACCGGCACTTTCAGCACTTCAGCAAATTGCGAAACAGTTACATCAGCCATTCTTTACACTCCGACAGTCCTGAATACTCAGGCCTGCTGTTCCTCTGCTTCAAACCAGTGCGCCCGTGCTTTCATAATCAAAGCAGCCGCCTCTTCCTGGTCCATTTCATTCATCTCGAGCAAATCGTCTGTAGCAAGTTCGGCGAGGTCTTCACGTGTTACTACACCCTTGCTTGCGAGTACGTAGGCGAGGTTCTTATCCATGCCTTCAAGACTCAACAAGTCTTCGGCTGGCTCGGTCTCATCTATTTTCTCTTCCTGCACGATCGCCTGTGTCAAGAGTACGTCTCGAGCTCGATTGCGCAGCTCTTCCACGATATCTTCGTCAAACTCTTCGATCTCGACCAGTTCGGCCGCTGGTACGTAGGCAACTTCCTCGATCGTCGAGAAACCCTCCTGAACCAGGATCAGCGAGACTTCTTCGTCGACATCGAGTTGCTTGGAGAACAGCGCAATCAGTTCTTTCATCTCTGATTCACTCTTCTCATCGGCATCGGCTGCCGTCATGACATTCAGCTCCCAACCGGTGAGCTCACTCGCCAATCGGATGTTCTGGCCACCACGGCCGATGGCCTGCGACAGTTTGTCTTCGTCAACAGCGATATCCATGCTGTGTTTGTCTTCATCAACAACAATCGACACTACTTCAGCCGGCGACATCGCATTGATCACAAACTGCGCCGCATTCTCGTCCCACAGGATGATGTCGACCCGTTCGCCAGCCAACTCATTAGAGACAGCCTGTACACGCGAGCCACGCATGCCGACACAGGCACCGACAGCGTCGATACGGTTGTCATTGCTCTTGACGGCGATTTTGGCGCGCAATCCCGGATCACGTGCCGAACCAAGAATCTCAATAAGCCCCTGGCCTACCTCCGGTACTTCGATCTTGAACAGCTCGACAAGAAATTGTGGCGACGTGCGAGTCATGAACAACTGCGGACCACGAATTTCGGAGCGAACTTCAGTCAACAGCGCTTTGATGCGATCTTGTGGCCGAACTGGCTCACGCGGCACCATCTGGTCACGTGCAACAAAGCCCTCGGCGTTACCACCAAGATCAATGTAAACGCCATTGCGATCTACGCGCTTGACAAGACCGGACAAGAGCTCACCCTCGCGTTCCTGGTACTCCTCAACCACTTGCTCGCGCTCAGCTTCACGCACTTTCTGAACAATGACCTGCTTGGCGGTCTGAGCAGCGATGCGTCCGAAATCAACAGACTCCATCGGCTCTTCAACGTAGCCACCTGGCTCCGCATCGGGATTGACATCAACCGCATCAATCATGCGAAGTTCGCGATCTGGCGTCTCGAGCTCCGTGGATTCGTCTTCGAAGACGAGCCAGCGGCGAAATGTATCGTAATCACCAGACTCGCGATCGATCGCGACTCGGACTTCGATATCTTCGCCATGCTTGCGGCGGGTGGCAGATGCCAGTGCAGCTTCGATGGCCTCGAAGATAATGTCCTTCTCAACGCCCTTCTCGTTCGAGACCGCGTCGACAACCATCAATATGTCTTTACTCATTACTTCTAACTCCAATTCAGCCTGGGCCGTCTAGGGCCTCAAGGCACCAATCTTGCGCTGTCGATTGTCGCCATAGTCAATGCGTGTGACTCACCGTCAACCTCAACAACAATTTTCTCTTCATCCGCCGTCAACAACTTGCCGCGAAACCGTCGACGACCCTCAATCGGGAAGCGCATCTGTACCTTCACCGTTTCACCGGTAAAGCGTTCAAAATGAGCCAGTTTCGTCAAGGTTCTGTCAGAACCTGGCGAGGAGACTTCCAGATTGTAGTGACCCGGCAACGGGTCCTCCACGTCCAGAAGTGCGCTCACAGCCAGACTAACTTTCTCGCAATCATCAAGACTGATACCGCCGTCCTTGTCTATAAACAGCCGTAAAAGACCGTTCTGACCGCCGATATTCGCCTCAAGGTCCGACAATTCGTAACCCAGCCCTTCTATGGTGGGTTCCAATAAATTAGTCAGCTCGTCCCGCGTCATTCCAAACCATAACTCATTGTTTAAAAACAAAAAATGGGCCAATGGCCCATTATTATTCGCAACAAAAAACCCCTACGCGGGGCTTCTTTACCAAACTTCTGGTAACGGGGTGCCAGATAGCGCACCACCGCGTTCGCGCGGGATTATACGGCAATCACTGCGCTACAAGCAATCTCCTTCATTTGGACTTTGAGGTAGAAGATTCGGTTTGCTATCGTCGCTGCAACGCTGCCCGCCATGCTCTTCGATGAAATCTCCGTACCTAGCCTTAGCATTAAGTGTGACTTTCGCATCGCATTCACTTGCTCAAGGCGGTGTCGAACAAGACGAGATTCTCACAGAGGAAGAACAACAGGCCATAGCAGAAGACTCTGACGGCTCTCTGGATGACGCTGAAAGCTCTATCGAAGTCGACCTGGACGAATTGCAGGAAGGCATCAAGATAGACACGGACCTGCGCATAGGCTACTTCGAGAATGAGGTCGACGAACGCCTCGACGGCAGCAGCAATGACGACACGATTGACGCTAGGTGGCACCTCCGGCTGCAATCCAACATTGCCTCTAATCTCCGAGTGGTAGGTCGCATCGCCGGTCTATGTTCGAACGACGAGTGCAGCCCCAACCTGGTTCTGGAAGACTCAATTCCATTTCGAAACGGCATGAGCAATGGTGACATCACCCTTGACGAAGCTTATCTCCATTTATTTCGCATTGAACGATTCGATCTTGCCGCGGGCCGAATGCAGACAAGGTTCGTTGCCCGTGGCGGCATATTTACGAAGTCGCTGGACAGGAATGACAGCAACAACGTAAATGTCAATTGGACGGATGGATTACACGCAACCTTTCGAACCCGAAACGGTTGGGTGCCGCACTTGATACTGCAACACAATTCATCGGACGGCCCCACCAATATTCGTTGGGACCCATTGGATTTCAGTGATTCCTCGGCGCGAGTAACTTACTTTTTTGGAATTGAAAGCCTGGAGAGAACACCGTACTTCTTGCAGAGAGGCCTGGATATTTCTTACCTGCCAAAGTCCTTGCTCAAGGATGGTGAATTGTCGGGTCGACGCGAAGACTATTACGGCGTTGTCCTTAGAAGCGCCAACCGTTGGCCCGAAAGAGATGACGGCATAAGACTTCGAGTTGCATCGGAAATTGGGTATGCAACGGAAACACAAATCCGAAGCGCTGCAGGCCTGGCTGGCAATGGCGACACTGACGGCCTGGCATGGAATATCGCGCTTAGCCTGATGGAGTTCCAACCCGACCATAGCATCGGCATAAATTACGGAGAAGTTGGTGCCGGTTGGCTACTGTCGCCGCAATATCGACCCAATGAATCGCTAGCCGAAATTCGTTATCAATGGCGAAGAAGCCAGCAGCTTGCGCTCGACTTTCGCATCCGTAAGCGCAAAGACCTGGAACGATTGCAATTTACCGATCGCAAACGTGAGGAAGTGGATTTCTTCCTGCGTTTTACCTGGGGTAAAACGCTTAATTAATATCGACGACGGCAGACGGTCCGGCCAAATGATTCCTACTATTGACCAGCGAACGGATCAACCTGTCGGTACCCTTCTGGAACCGTGAACAGTGCGGGCTCAAGCGCCTTGCCTTCAACCGCCTCCAGAGTCGTCTCGGAGACTTTTTCACCGTTTGCATAATCAGCTGTCTCGACGGGAAACCCATTAATCTTTTCCATCAATCCCATAGGGTTTTCGGCCATGCTTTCACCAAAAGAACCAGGCATCGAATCCGCCATGGAATTAATAAATTTCGCCATGCTTCGAAACGCCTGCATCGCTTCGTCAGCGCCGTCTACGTCGCTTAGCGGTGCAGCACAAATATCCTGAGTTTTCTCTTCACCGACAAATACGGCGTACTGGGTGCAGTCACCCGACTGCCAGCTCCCGGAACCTGTCTCTTCAACGCGAGTCGGCAGCGACTCAGCCGCGGAATCCATCATGGCTCCCATTTGACCGGTCATCATCTGTTCGACAACAGCGCGTTGCTCGGGCGGCATATCGGCCAGCTGAGCACGAATCTGCGCCATGGCGTCGTCTACCTTCGCACCCATTTCGGCAACCATGGCCTCGTCCATGATGATGTAACTCTGATCGGAGTGATCAATGACGATAAATTCCTGCCCGACGAAAACCATCGATATGTCCTGCCCCGATGAGTCGCCAATATCTTCCATGCGAATCTTGCCATCCTGAGCATACAGCGTGACTGATTCGATCGTTTCCCCGGCGGCGTCCCTCGTCACCAGGTCCATCTCAACGCCGGCGTACAATGGCAGTGAGAAAAGGCTAATTATGAAAGGGCTTATGGTTAGAGTCTTGCGCATCGTCTTGTCCTCGAAATTGCCTACTTGCGTGCTACAAACACCATCTGGTGACAGTGATACGGGTCAATTTTTTCCAGCGGCTTTTGCATGAAATTCGGAAACGGGTACAAGCCGAAACCGAATCCTTCGACATCCTTGAAACCGAGCATTTTCAAGTAAGACTTTAACACTCGATAACTGAAGACCACCAGATGCCGATGCATAGGCGTGTCGGCCTCCGGATCGTGCTCACGATCGTCGCCATGCACCTTGAAGGTCTCCTCCTGCTTTAGTAACGCTTCTGAATCCGGGTGCGGACCACTGGACGGCATTTTCCCCACCAGAAGTAATGCAATCGTAAAAAACGTACTGATATTCGGGGTCAGAATCACGAGCGTGCCACCGGGCTCGAGGCAGCGATAACTTTCTCGCAAGAACAGGCAAGGCTTCAGCAAGTGCTCCAGCACTGAGTATCCAAATACGCATCGAAACTGATTGTCAGGAAATTCGATCTTCTTGTTGAGGTCACCCTGGATAATGTCTCGCCCCTTGGCCCTACCTTCCGCCGCGACCTCTGCATTCCATTCAATCCCGCTATAGCGATTTAAGTCCAAGTCGATCGATTCTTCGAGAAGATCAAATTCATGCCCTACTGCGGCACCACAGTCCAGGCATTCACCGCCTTGCCGAAGCGCGTCGGCGGTCGCCTCGCGTGCAACTCCGTACGCTTCACTCATGGTGCGCTCGTACAAACCGTTGAAGTATTTCTTTAGCATATCCCGTGCATTCTCGCTGCAAGCATTTGGAAACGCAAAACAACCAAATTCGGGTAGAATATGACCAAGTCTAAGAATCAGAATATTCGGGAGCAATCGATGATCAAACGTAATCCTACCTTCTTCCAGGTCTGCCTTCTCAGCTTGCTAGTGCCGGGCCTTGCGCTCGCGCAAACTGATGCCGGTACTCCGCATGCAGATGGCTTCGAGCCGAGCCTCTACCCGGGCGCTGTATACTCACCTTACGCTGAGCGCGAATTTCCGAGTCAGGTTTTCTGGGGCGAGACACACTTACATACCGGCTTATCTCTCGACGCCGGACTCTTTGGCAACACAACCGGACCGGACACGGCCTACCGCCTTGCTCGCGGCGAACAAGTGACCACCGCAACAGGACAAGAGGTCAAATTGAGCCGCCCTCTTGACTTCCTCGTAGTCGCTGACCACTCCGACATGATGGGTATAGCAACTGACATTCAACGAGGCGCACCGAACATTGTCGCAAACCCTCAAGGCAAAGAATGGGCCGAAGGATTTGCGAAAGGCGGTCAAGCGGCAGCTGACGCGGCTTTCGACCTGATCGGCAACTTCGCGCAGGGCACCGTACCGCCCGAATTGCTTGAACAGTACAGCCCCGGATCCAAGATTTACGATGGGGTCTGGCAGCAAATAATTGACGCGGCTGAGGAATACAACGACCCCGGACGGTTCACTGCATTTATCGGCTATGAATGGACCTCCGTGCCCAAGGGCTTCAACCTGCACCGTAACGTCATTTTGCGGGACGGCGGCGAGCGGGCATCGCAGGTTGTGCCGATGGTTACGCAACCGCCCCTCGGAAGCACCGACCCGCTGGATCTTTATAAATGGCTTGCAGCCTATGAAGAGGATACCGGCGGTCGAGCATTGGCGATCGCGCATAATGGCAACCTGTCGAATGGCTGGATGTTCCCGACCGAGGCAACCTACGCCGGCGGAACCGTGGACAAAGAATATGTTGCGCTACGCGCAAAGTGGGAGCCGCTTTACGAAGTGACCCAGATCAAAGGCGATGGTGAAACACACCCGGCTCTATCCCCAGACGATGAATTCGCTGACTATGGCACATGGGATGTTGGCAACCTTGATATCACGGAACTCAAGACCCCTGACATGCTGCCGCGCGAGTATGCACGTGAAGCGCTCAAGCAGGGTCTGGCCCTAGAGAAAAAATTGGGCACCAACCCTTTCAAGTTCGGCATGGTCGGCGCAACGGATGCACACACCTCGCTGACCGCCGTCGAGGAAGATAACTTCTTCAGCAAGTCGACGAGCGTCGAACCATCACCGACACGTGTTGCTCATCCGTTCGTTAAATCGGCGCTGGGTGCGTTCGAAGGTGACATGCTGGTCGCCTCGGGCTACCAAGGCATCTGGGCAAAGGAAAACACCCGCGAGGCTCTATTCGATGCCATGGAGCGCAAAGAGACTTACGCAACCACGGGTTCACGTATGGTCGTGCGCTTCTTCGGTGGATGGGGCTTCACTACAGACGACCTCAGAAATCGTCAACCTGCTTTCATTGGCTATGAGAAAGGCGTCCCGATGGGTGGTGAGCTCATCATGGCACCGGAAGGCCAGTCCCCTTCATTTATGGTGATCGCATTGCGCGACCCAATTGGCGCCAACCTTGATCGACTCCAAGTCGTCAAAGGCTGGATGGACGATCGCGGCGCTTTGCATGAAAAAGTTTACGACGTAGCTTGGTCGGGCGACCGGCAACCTGGAGAAGATGGCAAGTTGCCACCGGTTGGCAACACCGTCGATATTGAAGCGGCAAACTGGACCAACACGATAGGGGCTTCTGAGTTGGCAACGATCTGGACTGACCCAGACTTCGATGCTGATGAAAACGCTTTCTACTACGTTCGCGTGCTCGAGATTCCAACGCCGCGGTGGGTGCTCTATGACAAGGTTCGTCTGGGTGCGGAACTGCCTGAAGATACGCAGCTGATTCACCAGGAACGTGCCTACACATCGCCGATCTGGTACTCGGCCGAAGAATAAAACTGTCTTATTCGCCAATGAGAAAGCCGATCCCAGTGGGATCGGCTTTTTTGTATCTACAGGGTTCGGCTTCCGATTAAGACCCGGCAGATCCTGTCGGGATTGAATCCAGACCCTGGCGAAATGTATTTGCCCAACGACGCAGCAGGCGCCTGACCTCGGCCCAGGTGGAGACAGAGTTCGCCATCGTTGCCATATTCCCTGCAGTTTCTGCCACTCGTCGCTCAATCACTCGAAAAATGACCTCGCCACTCACTGAGTCCAGCCCTTCGATAATCAAGGTGGCTTCTCCGACGGACGACAGATAAATCTCACCGCGCCCGACAATCTCGGGTGGTACGTAAGAGACGATGTCGTGCAACGCGCCTCGTATAATCAGAGCATCAGGAGCTCTGGTATCAGTCACCGTAAAGCGTGTGCTTTTGGCCACCTCTTCACGAAAAATCTCGGAAGTTTCCTTCTCGAGGCGTTCGCGGTTCGCATCGCTGATCCAGAATTCCGATGCCGACGAACGGGCTCTTTGTGTAGAGTGCTTATCTGCAGTTCGAAATTCATAAACTGCACCACCAGGTATTACTTTCGTGTAGCGGCTGAAATCAACATCCGGGTCCACATACACCAGTTTAAAGCGAGCATCATCTACGCGATGCAAGCCGTCATAGCTGACTTCAGCGTCCGGCCCTTGTTGAACCGTTGGATTTGGCGCTGCGCACGCAGTCACGACCAAAGATAGCCCAACCAAAAATGCAATTCTCATGTTCATATTCCTATACCGATATTAGATTTTTCCGATCTCGAATTGTTCATCGCCAGCGTTTTAAAATCCTTTACCAAAGACTACTCCAAATACCCACACCTGGTCGCCATCAACGAAATCCAACGCCACCTGCGGAGAGACTTCTATTTCACCAACAATATAGGCGTATTCTGCAGCCAGTCGAACCAAAGACTCTGTACCGTGTTGTCCGTCTTCGACTCCGCCGGCCACAACAAGTTTCCAGCGATCGACTCTGTATGCCAGCGGAATGGCATACACGGTGAAATCCTGATCACCAAATGTATGCTCAATGATCCCACCGATGCTGAACCTGTCCGTGATCATTCGGTCATAGCCGACACCCAGCGCGAAACCATTTTCCCGTCTACCGGCATGTGTAATACCGGTAAACACTGTCACGAAATTCTTGTGAGAGGCGTGCTCGCCTCCTTCGCCCGTTGCAGACTCATGACCAACAGATTCAAGATGCTCGCCCTGACTCGCATCTTCAGCATGAACCGCAGAAATGCACAGAGCGCAAGCCACAATTGTCCACTTGAAATAATTTTTATTTATCAATGGGGGAAGTCCTCTTGGATTCAATCGATTATCTTGATAATGAATTTTCAATGCAAATAACCATGAAGACACTTGTATCGAACGCTACCGTATACGCTCAAGAATCGAGGCTATCAAACCTCGCTCATCGGTAAATGGCACCTGGGTCAGCCGCGGCCACCCGATGATCTGTTCGATTACTGGGTGACATTTAACCTGGGCCACACCATCGATTTCTGGGATAACGAGATCAACGACAACACCAATATGTACAAGGTAGAGGGCCAGCAAAAAATCGACACTATATGATGCCAACCATTTTGGATATGGCCGGCGTCGACGTAGAAATACCCAGCTCTCCGGGTCGCAGTATGACCTTTGGCAAGGCGGCACAGTCAAAGGAACCACAGAGTCGACCGCAGTTTACAAATCGCTTTACGGCGAACAATGGGAGCCCGAATCGGAGATTAAGGCGACCTTTAAAGAAACCGTTTAGTAAGGAAAGACCGGCTACTTAATAGTCACCAGGACGAACTCGATGGTGGTATCGCCGGTATTGCCAGAATCATGTCCTTCGCTGAGGTCGAGAGCACCCACCCAGCCCACTGCGCCGGCGTCAAGAATCTCGTCGGACACAGGCTGCCCGTCTCTGCTTCGCTCTGACCATCGACCACCCTTGACCTGGACGTAAACCTGGTTCCCAGGATGACCGTGCACGCCCGTCCACTGGCCCGGCTCAACGAAAACGCGCTGCACAATCATCCGACTGTTTTCCAGGATCACGTCTGCAGCGACGTTGGGATAAGATTGCGGCACATGATCGGTGCTCGAAGCAATTGGCGCAGCGCCCTTAAGAGTCACGTAAATAATATCAATGGGTGTGTCGCCAGTATTTCCCGAATCATGTTTGACGTCGAGCGAAATAGCATCCATCCACCCGACCTCTCCGTCCAGGCTGATCTCCTCGAAATATTCGATATCGTCACCGATGCGTCCGGTCCATTCTCCGCCATGGATATGCACGTAGATCTGGTTACCGGGATGACTGTGCACACCTTCCCACTCGCCGGGACCGACGACCAGGCGCTGCACAACAATGTGCTCATTACTTAGCACGACAGTGCCATTTGGGTTTTCGAGATTCGGGTAGGTCAGCAGGAACGGCTTGTTATTCTCAAAATCAGTACTTTCTTCGTGTGCACTCATCTACGACCCATGTCTTGAAATGATTGAAGTAGTCTTTCCCGGAAAATTCCGGCCGCTGGTAAAACCAGCCGATGATAGCCAGTCCACGCACAATCTTGAACTCCGGCAGCACAGCAATATCTTGTTGCGGCAGAGCTCTGCGTTCCTGATAGCCATCAAGGAACGCCGTTTGCAGCGATTCAACATCGTTCTCCTGCCGAATTTCGATCAGAACCGATGCAATGTCGTACATATGCCAACCGTAGGCAGCATCATCAAAGTCGATAGCCACTAGGTCCTGCCCGTTGTAGAGAATATTGTCGGGCGTAAAATCAGCATGGATCAGGCTGAAGTTGTCGGCCGACTCACCGTAGTCACTCAATTTAGCGCGCAAGTCATCTCTTGCACGCAGCAATAAGTCACGCTCGTCATCCGTCAGGTCCGGGTGCTCCCAGAATCGCCCCCAGAACGGCGCCTCGCCAAGCAAACCAGCGAGGTCCAGACGGCGACGAGAAAACTCCGGTGGTGGATTCCAGCTGGTGGATTGTTCGTGAAACATCGCGGCGATCTCACCGAATCTCCGGAAAATGCGAGCTCTCTCCTGCTCGTCCGTGCACGATTCCAGGAACTCGAGTAGCGGAATACCCTCTTGCCAGGTAGTCATCCCCGCATAACGCTGTTCCTCGATACCTGGTATATCGATCAACGCGTAGTAACCGCCATCACGTGTTGCAATTGCGTCCTGTAATACGACACCGGTCTCCTTCAGAGCTTGTGTCCACAGTCGCTCAGATTCGAGCTCTTCAATCGAACAGTAGCCGGGCCGGTGCAATCGCAGCACATAGTCTGAGGCATCACCACGCGACGTGACGCGAAACGTCAGGTTTTCTGACTCCGAGAATAGCTCCAGGTCGTCGGCATCAACGGGAAAGTGTTCGAGAGCTGCCCATGCTGCTTTGATGTAGTTAGCCTCACGCATCGATTTCATCCATGCATTCGTCAAAGGCACGCAGGAATTCGTCGGCATTTTCCTGAGAAAAAACCAGCGGTGGCCGAATCTTAAGCACATTGCTGTACTTGCCCGAATACGAGGTCAGGAAGCCTTTTTCTTTCAGGCGGTCTGACAACGACAGCGCTAACTTGGCGTCCGGTCGCTTGCTCGCACTGTCCTCAACCATCTCAACACTGAGGAATAACCCGTAGCCGCGAACATCCCCGATGACCTCATGATCGGCGACACGCTTGCTTAGATCCGCAGTTAATCGATCACCCACCTCCGCGGCATTTCGTAGCAGATCCAGGCGCTCAATCTCATCCAACACGGCCATACCGACCGCCGCCTGCAATGGGGTTGCCGCACAGGTATTGAAATAGTCCTTCTCGGCACGGAATGCATCCACATAGTCTTTTCGGGCTGCTGTTGCTGACAGGGGCAGTCCGTTACCCATTGGTTTGCCGGTAACGACGATATCGGGCACAAAGTCGATTTTTTCATAGCCCCACCAGCAACCTGTTCGTCCGTAGCCGGACTGAACCTCATCAGCAATGATCAAGCCCCCTTTTTTATGAACAATATCAGTAACTTTTGCCATAAAGCTCGAGGGGATCTCCGGTGGTCCCTCGTTAGCAAAAATCGAACACACGATGAGCGCCGCGAAACCCCTGCCTTCCGCATTCAGACTGTCGATGCAAGCCTCGACCCTGGTCAGATACGCATCACATAGCTCCTCTTCGCTCAAGCCGTCCTGCAACGGTCGGTAGAGATCGGGGTATGGAAAGGCCCGAATATCTCCCGTTTCCGGCGGGTGATCCCCCAGGTAGCTCATAGCTCCAACCAGCTCTGAATTGCCATGATAGGTCGCATCCGTGCAGACAATACCGCGGCGACCGGTGACCAGACGCGCCATCTGAATTGCGACCTCCACAGCCTCAGTGCCGCTGCAGCCAAAAATCACACTTTCTATATCGTCGTGATACAGCCCAGTGAGTCTTTCTGCAAATGAGACAATGCCCTCGTGGAGGTACCTGCTGTGAACATTGACCGTAGCCTGTTGCTCGGCCATAGCGCCAGCCACCGCCTTATTCGCATGCCCAACTACCGGGACGTTGTTGTACATATCAACGTAGCGCCGCCCATCACTGTCAAACAGGTACACGCCCTCGCCGCGCACGATTTCAATAGGCGTATCGTAGAACAGCTCTGCTCCCGACCCTAAAGCTAGATCGCGGCGGCGTTTTAGCGAGGAATTGGCCATCCCCTCCCCTTATTACTTATTCTTAGTCTGGACACTACGTAAGATACCATTGTCGAAAAGAAGGAGAGAACAAATGACCCGCGATATCGAATACGGCGACGCCATGACCAATATGCTGGAATTGATCTGGGGTGTCGGTTTTTTGGCGCCGGGCGGTGAAGGCAACATCGCCAACATGGTCGATGGCCTGGAGCTGCATGGTAAACGCGTTCTCGATATAGGCTGCGGCATCGGCGGACCCGCATTTGTCCTGGCCTCGAAGTACGGCGCCAATGTTGTTGGCATTGATATCGAACCGCAGCTCGTTGAACAGGCACAGGCTCGAGCTAATAACCTGGGCTTAGGCGCGAGCTGCGAATTCCTGACTGTGAAACCCGGCCCATTTAGTTTCCCGGACAACTCTTTTGATGTGGTTTTCAGTTCGGGCACCATAATGACCATTGAGGACAAGAAGGACGTGTTCGCAGAGATCTTCCGGATACTAAAACCAGGCGGAGTCCTGACCGTCTATGACTGGACCAAGACTGAGGGCGACTTTAGCGACGATATGCTCTACTGGTTCAAGATGGAACGCATTACCTACGACATGAAGACATTTTCGGAGTACGAGTCCCTTCTGCAAGATGCCGGCTTTGTCGACATCGAGATAACGGATAAGTCAGACTGGTATCGACAGCGCGTAC
>JBPCXZ010000240.1:0-5135 GCA_051008055.1 Woeseiaceae bacterium | reverse complement strand
GACACTTCACCCGTGCCGTGCTTCTCCGCCATCACCTTGGTCAGCGCCGCTGTCAGCGTCGTCTTACCATGGTCAACGTGACCAATCGTGCCTACGTTTACGTGTGGTTTATTTCTTTCAAATTTCTCTTTGGACATTTTCCCTTTTCCCGGGTTGATAAATGCGGCGTATGCCGCGTCTAAAATGAATTACGCAGCTACATTACCTTTTTTTAGAATTGTGTCTGCAACGTTTTGTGGCACTTCAGAGTACTTCTCAAACTCCATCGAATAAACCGCGCGTCCCTGACTCATCGATCGCAAATCAGTGGAATAGCCAAACATTTCAGCCAGCGGCACTTCGGCGCGAATGATCTTACCTGATGGAGAGTCATCCATGCCTTGTGGCAGACCACGACGGCGATTCAAATCGCCCATCACGTCTCCCATGTAATCTTCTGGTGTAACAACCTCAACGCTCATAATGGGCTCGAGCAATACCGGGTTCGCATTCAAGGCACCATCACGAAAACCCATGCTTCCGGCGATTTTGAACGCCATCTCACTGGAATCAACGTCATGGTAGGAACCGTCGTACAGCGTTACTTTGACATCCATCACAGGATATCCACCAAGCACGCCGTTTTGCATCTGCTCCTGAATACCTTTGTCGACAGCGCCAATGTATTCGCGCGGCACTACGCCGCCGACAATCGCATTGTCGAACTCGTACCCGGTACCTTCGGCCAATGGCTCCAGGCGCAGATAGACATGACCATACTGACCGCGACCACCTGACTGCCGAACGAACTTACCTTCCTGCTCAACCGACTTGCGAATCGTTTCTCGATACGCCACTTGTGGCTTGCCGACGTTCGCAGAGACGCTGAACTCGCGCTTCATGCGGTCGACGATGATGTCGAGATGCAGCTCACCCATCCCGGAGATAATCGTTTGGCCCGACTCTTCATCAGTATGCACACGAAAAGACGGATCCTCTTTGGCAAGCTTTTGCAAAGCGATACCCATCTTTTCCTGGTCCGGCTTGGTCTTTGGCTCAACCGCTACCGAGATAACCGGTTCCGGGAACTCCATCCGCTCCAGCGTGATCGGCTGTTTCAGGTCGCACAGCGTATCGCCGGTTGTGACATCTTTCAGCCCAACGGCTGCAGCAATATCTCCTGCGCGCACTTCCTTGATCTCTTTGCGATCATTCGAGTGCATTTGCAAGATTCGGCCAACGCGCTCTTTGCGTCGCTTCACCGGGTTGTAAATCGTGTCGCCGGAACTCAGTACACCTGAGTACACCCGGAAAAACGTAAGGCTGCCGACAAATGGGTCGGTCGCGATCTTGAACGCCAGCGCAGCAAACGGCTCTTTGTCGTCCGCATGTCGCTCACCTTCAGAGTCATCGTCGTTGATGCCCGAAATAGCTGGCACGTCGATAGGTGATGGCATGAAGTCGATCACCGCGTCGAGCATGGCCTGCACACCCTTGTTCTTGAACGCCGAACCACACATCGTGACAACGATCTCGTTACCCAGCGTACGACTACGCAGTCCGCTGCGAATCTCGTCATCTGAAAGCTCGCCGTTCTCGAGGAACTTCTCGAGTAACGCTTCGTCGCCTTCAGCTGCCGCTTCGACCATTTTCTCGCGCCATTCGGCTGCTTCAGCCTGCAATTCTTCCGGAATATCACGCGCTTCGTAACTGGTACCCATGTTGGATTCATCCCAGTAGATTGCACGCATACCGATGAGATCGATAACGCCAGCAAAATTCTCTTCCGCACCAATAGGCAGCTGAATGGGAACCGCGTCCGCACCCAGGCGCTCTTTGACCTGATCAACGACACGCAGAAAGTCTGCACCGGCGCGGTCCATCTTGTTCACAAAGATCATGCGCGGCACGCTGTACTTGTTACCCTGCCGCCAAACTGTCTCTGTCTGCGGCTCAACGCCACCTACAGAGCACAGTACGGTCACGGCACCGTCGAGCACGCGAAGACTGCGTTCAACTTCAATGGTGAAGTCGACGTGTCCGGGCGTGTCGATGATGTTGACGCGATGCTCGTCGTACTGCTTGTCCATACCCTGCCAAAAACAGGTGGTAGCAGCAGACGTAATAGTGATGCCGCGCTCTTGCTCCTGCTCCATCCAGTCCATGACGGCCGCGCCGTCATGCACCTCGCCTATCTTGTGCGAGACACCGGTATAGAAGAGGACGCGCTCAGTTGTGGTGGTTTTGCCCGCATCAATATGGGCCATGATGCCAATATTGCGATAACGCTCGATGGGTGTTGTGCGGGCCACGAAAAGATCCTGGAATACTCGGTTACTAAGACCGGCTTACCAGCGGTAGTGCGAAAACGCTTTGTTGGCTTCCGCCATACGGTGCGTATCTTCTTTTTTCTTGACGGCTGTGCCGCGGTTTTCTGCAGCGTCCAGGAGTTCGTGTGCGAGGCGATGCGCCATGGACTTTTCACTGCGGTTACGCGCAGCGTCAATCACCCAACGCATAGCCAGCGTCTGGCGACGAGCCGGACGAACTTCAACAGGCACCTGGTAGGTTGCACCACCAACACGTCGTGATTTCACCTCTACAACCGGCTTCACGTTATCCAAAGCTGACTCGAGTAACTCGAGTGCTTTGTCGTCAGCGTGGGTTTCTTTCTCAGAAATACGGTCGAGTGCGCCGTAAATGATTCGCTCTGCAACAGATTTCTTGCCGTCATTCATGATCATATTCATGAACTTTGCGAGCAGTTCACTATGGAACTTCGGGTCTGGCAGAATCGTGCGCTTAGGGGCCTGTGATCTTCTGGACATATTTTTCTCTTAACTTTTCTAAGTTCACTCTGCTCAGCTACTGCAGCAAGTGAGTGTTTAGCTTTCTCAGGATTTAGGACGCTTGGTGCCGTACTTGGAACGGCCCTGTCTGCGATCCGATACTCCGGCACAATCAAGCGTGCCGCGAACTGTGTGATATCGAACACCCGGCAAGTCTTTTACACGACCGCCGCGAATCAACACGACAGAGTGCTCTTGCAGGTTGTGTCCCTCGCCACCGATATAACTGGTGACCTCAAAACCGTTGGTCAGGCGCACACGTGCGACCTTACGCATAGCAGAGTTCGGCTTCTTCGGCGTCGTCGTATAGACACGCGTGCAGACGCCTCGCTTCTGCGGGCTGGCTTCGAGCGCCGGAACGGTGCTCTTGGCGCGCTTTACAGCGCGCGGCTTACGAACTAACTGATTGACTGTGGCCATGGGCCCTCATCTCTTTGTTTTATGTGTCAAAAAATTGCTACTTAAAACGCGCCTTATAAACGCGCGCACCCGACTGCCGAACCCTTATCGGTTCCGGTGTCGGGACTTGAGGTGACCGCGAAAAAACATGCGATCAGCCTCGAAAAATCAAGGCCCGCCAATGGCGGGCCTTGGGGTCAAGGGCGGGCATTGTAGTGACGGCCATGTCGCGCTGTCAACTGTAGGCGAGCCTTCCGGCTCGATCGCGGCTGAAGCCGCCCCCACAATCATTTTCAATGCTGCCTAAGTCCTTGTTTTTTATGCCTCTGTCGTCGCTTCCTCGGCGCCATCAGCGGGAGCGGCCGTCTCGGCAGCCACAACCTCTTCCGGCGTCTCTTCAGCCGCTGCCTCATCACCGGCCACTTCGGCAGCAATTGCTGCTTCCACTGCCGCTGCGTCCAGCTCCTTGAGCTGGTCCGCCAGATCCTGCTCACGCGTACGCCGTCGCTCGGCGTGATGCGCAAATCCAGTACCTGCCGGAATCAGGCGACCAACAATGACGTTTTCTTTCAAACCGCGCAGGTCGTCGCGCAAACCGCGAACCGCTGCTTCTGTCAGAACACGTGTGGTTTCCTGGAACGATGCTGCAGATATAAACGACTCTGTAGCAAGCGAAGCCTTGGTAATACCGAGCAGAACAGGATCGATGGTCAGAGGATCTTTACCCTGCGCCACGAGTTGCTCTTCTTCTTCGAAGAAGCGCGCCTTGTCGATCTGTTCGCCACGCAGGAACTTACTCTCACCAGGCGTTGCGACAATGACTTTGCGCAGCATCTGGCGAATGATCACCTCGATGTGCTTGTCATTGATCTTCACACCCTGCAGACGGTAAACGTCCTGAATTTCGCGGACCAGGTAATCAGCCAGGTTCTCAACGCCCTGCAGTCGCAGAATGTCGTGCGGGTTCGGTTCGCCGTCAGCGATTGTTTCGCCCTTGGCAACCTGCTCACCCTCGAACACGTTGAGGTGACGCCACTTCGGAATCAGCTCCTCATGGCTCTCGCCCGTTTCGTCCGTAATGACGAGACGACGCTTGCCCTTGGTTTCCTTACCAAAGCTAACCGTACCTGTGTGTTCCGCCATGATCGCCGGATCTTTCGGCTTTCTGGCTTCGAACAGGTCAGCAACTCGCGGCAGACCACCGGTGATATCACGAGTCTTCGAAGACTCTTGCGGAATGCGTGCGATTACGTCACCGACTGATACCTTGGCGCCGTCCGACATGGAGATAATCGCGCCGGCCGGCAGTGCGTATACAGCTGGGATCTCTGTATTCGCAAAGCAGATGTCGACACCTTCATCATCAACCAGTCGAGCAACCGGACGCAGGTCTTTACCTGTGCCGCCGCGGCTCTTCGGATCCATAACAACGATACTTGTCAGACCGGTGAATTCATCAACCTGCTCGGCAACGGTAACGCCATCAACAAAGTCGTCGAACTTGAGCTTACCCGCTACCTCGGTAACAACCGGGTGAGTATGCGGATCCCAGTTCGCAACAACCTGACCTTGCTTGACGGCCTCGTCGTCTGCGATCGTAATCGTCGCACCGTACGGCACCTTGTAGCGCTCGCGCTCACGACCCTGCTCGTTCGTGATCGAAATCTCACCAGAGCGAGAAACCGCAACGAGGTAGCCTTTGTGATGCGCGACGGTCTTGATGTTGACCAGCTTCGCATTACCGTTCGACTTGATCTCAATGTTATTGATTGCCGCTGAACGTGATGCCGCACCACCGATGTGGAAGGTACGCATTGTCAGCTGTGTGCCTGGCTCACCAATGGACTGCGCCGCGATAACACCAACTGCTTCACCGATGTTAATGCGGTGACCGCGTGCCAGGTCACG
>JBPCXZ010000239.1:0-17263 GCA_051008055.1 Woeseiaceae bacterium | reverse complement strand
ACGCCAGACTCTTCAAACAACTCACGGATAGCAGCGCTGTAATACTCCAGACCACCCTGCTCCAGCTCGAGTAGTCGATTTGCCTGCGCGTCGCTGACACCCGTGCTTCGGTCGTGCACCACCGCATCTGATTGTTCAAGAACGCCGCCGGGAAAAGCGAATTTCGAGCCAAAAGATGCACTCTTGTGCCGCTTCACCATAAACACCTCGGGATTCGCCGCGGTTGGTCGAACTAACACCACCGTCGAGGACGGCCGTGGAATTGGATCGTCATTCACCATTGATATGATTTTCCAGCCGGGTAAGCGCTTCGGCAATGACGTAGTCCACGCCACCCGCAATCGTGTCGAGGCCGTCCGGTGCGTAACCACCCACCGCATACGTGAATCGGATCCGAGTGCCATTTTCGTCGTCAAAGAACTCCCAGGTCATGTTGCCATTTACGCCCATCAGACCCAGTGGACCGAGACCTCCTGTCATACGTAAGATCACGTCCTGGCTCGCAGTAGTCACGATCAGATGCACAACACCGTCGCCGGTAGACTCGCAAAAACACCCAAGCGGCCGAGGATCAATACTGAGCAGTGCCGCATTTCCCGAAATTGTATGGTCCGGATTCCACCATAGCGCGACATCGGCAACCGCGGCGGTCCAGGCTTCTGCGCGGGTCGCAGCAACGACCACCTCGTTGACCAGCGTAAAGCCGTGTTTGTCTGAGTCGACGACGTCGGCGGTTGCAATGTGTGTGGGTGCCCCCAGAATCAGCAAAGCGATAATAATGTTTGAACGCATGATGGTTGTCCCTTTTTCAGGCCGCCAAGCTTAACTCATAAGGTAGTAAGCACTGCATATGAATGACGATATAAGAATGGTGTTCGAGAGCCGTAATCGTGCCGAGTGTTCCGATCGAGCACTGGTCCTCACGGCAGCTGGCATTCCCTTTCATATTGTCGAGGACTTCTCGTCCTGCGCACTGCTGGTACCCGCCGAATTTTCTGCGCGGGCAATGGACGAACTCATCCAGTATGACGAGGAGAACCCGCCGCCGGTTACGGTCAAGGCCAGCCCCATTGCGTCGCAAAATGCGATACCTGGGCTTGTTGCCTATGCGTTCGTCATCTGTGTCGTCGCGATTATCGCTGACCAGGCGCTGTTCGGCGCTGACTGGTACAGACTGGGTCGGGTTGACGGCGTTCTGATTCGCGCCGGCGAATGGTGGCGAACAATAACTGCACTTACGTTACATGCTGACCTGGAACACTTAATGGGCAACCTGGCGTTTGGCATCATGTTTGGCTTTTTTGCCGGTCGATTGCTCGGCTCTGGCGTTGCCTGGCTCAGTATCGTTGTCGCTGCAGCAGCCGGCAATGCAGTGAACACTTTGCTTTTGGAGTCAGCCCACCGCGCAATCGGCGCCTCGACCGCGGTGTTTGCGGCGCTTGGTCTGGTAGCTGGATTCGTCTGGCGAGGCAAACTGATGGCGCAGGATCGTTGGTCCTATCGAATAGGACCGGTCGTCGGCGGCTTTGCGTTACTCATGTACACCGGGACTGGCGGCGAAAAGACCGACATTGGCGCACATCTCATGGGCTTCCTGTGCGGTTTCGCGGCCGGCATGCTGCTCATCGTCTTTCGTGACCGTATGGACGAATTTCGTTTGCAACTTGCCAGCGGTCTGTTTGCGCTGGCCTTGATTGTCGGCGCCTGGACCGTTGCAATCATGTAGAATTCTTTATCGAACTCTGGCATTCGGAGCCTGCGGACGAACATGAAGAAAGTCGTCCTGTTTATTTTATTTCTGGTTATCGTACTGGCAGCCATCGTACGTATTCGCTATGGCGGCGGCGAGCTGTATCGTGACCTGACCTCGACCCCGGCAATTGCGGAAGATCAGCTACAGGAAGTCCTTTCCTATCGCGAACCGATCGGCAATGTGGCCGTCAGTGCGAGCGGGCGGGTATTTTTCACGGTGCACCCTGAGTCCAGGCCGCAGGGCAACAAGTTGTTGCAGTACGTAAGCGGCGCATCCGTTCCTTTTCCGGACCTGCAATCACAACGCGAGCTATTCGACACTGTCCTGGGAGTGGTGATTGATCGACAGAATCGCCTTTGGACGATCGATCACGGCAACCATGGACTGCGGCCGCCCCGCTTGCTGGCCTTTGATCTGGACACTGGTGAACTGATTCACGACCGACGATTCAGTGAGCAACTGGCACCAATCGGGTCTTTCCTGCAGGACCTGCAGGTAAGCCCTGACGGTCGAACAGTAGTTATCGCTGACGCCAGTATCTGGCGTAAGTCGCCGGCTCTAGTCATCTACAACGTCGATACGTCGACCGCACGGCGGGTACTCGAAGAACACGAATCAGTCAGCCCCGAATCATATGTTATTCGTAATCATGGCACGGAAATGAAATACGCCGGCGGACTCGCAACATTGCGGGCAGGCGTAGACGGTATCGCAATAAACAACGAGTGGTTGTATTTCGGAGCGCTCAGCGGATCGGCACTTTATCGTATCTCCCTGCAAACGCTTATTGACCCGAACTCGTCGAACGCCGATATCGCTGCAGCCGTGGAACGTTACTCGGACAAGCCGCTCAGCGATGGCTTGAGTATCGATGCTGCCGGCGATGTTTTCGTAACTGACATCGAGCATGGTGCCGTGATGCGCGTTACCGAGAATCGACAGCTCGAAACACTGCTGCGGTCGGAACGAATTCGCTGGCCTGATGCGCTGAGCTTCGGTCCGGACGGCTGGTTGTATATCGCAGACAGCGCTCTGCGCGACGTTATTTTGCAGTCGCCTGATCACATTAAGTCGCAGGGACCCTACAAGATATTCCGCGTGCAAACGAATGCCGAGGGCACACCTGGACAATAACTAATGCAGGTATTGCTTCTCTATCTCACGGTCGTCTTGATCTGGGGCTCGACCTGGATCGTAATTCCCTTTCAATTCGGCGACGTCGCAAATGAGTTGTCAGTTGCGTATCGCTTCGGTATCGCGGCGATACTTCTTTACGCCTACGCTGCACTGACGCGCCGCAAGATCGCGCTGCCAAGGCAGGCTTATTTTTTCGTGTTTGTGCAGGGATCGCTACTGTTCAGCCTTAATTACTTTCTGGTTTACTACGGCACAGCCTACATCACGACCGGGCTGGTCGCCGTCGTGTTCAGTACGGTCGTCTTGTTCAACGCGGTATTTTCGAAGCTGTTCTTCGGTAGTCCAATTGAGCCACGGGTACTCGTCGCGGCGGCGATTGGCTTCTCCGGCATCGCCCTGATTTTCTGGCCGGAGGTTTCAGTGGTCAGTTTCAAGGATTACACAGTCATTGGCGTTACTTATGTGCTTGTGGCAACGATGGTTGCATCACTAGGCAATATGGCTGCTGTCATTAACACGCGCCACGAGCTGCCGGTTGTGGCCGTAAATGCACACGCGATGGCCTGGGCGGCCGTTACCTCCATCATCATCGCCCAGTTGCTCGGTCGACCGCTGAATTTTTCCTGGGAGCCAGACTACCTGATTTCCTTAGTATTTCTGGCTGTCTTCGGGTCCGCCATTGCGTTCGGTTGTTACCTCGCATTGATCAGGCGAATTGGTGCCGCCAAAGCCGCTTACAGTTCCGTCCTGTTCCCAGTTGTGGCGCTCGGTCTTTCGACAGTTTTTGAAGGCTACCAATGGACAGCCGCTGCTGTAGGCGGCATCATCCTGACCCTCATTGGCAACTGGCTGATCCTTAATCAGTCGGTCAAAAAAACAACTAGCACAGAGAGTTAAACGATGGATGCAAGCAGCCTGCCCGACCTGGGATTCTCCTGGGATGATCTTCTATTAACACTGCAAACAACCGGGGTCGATTTCGCGATTAACCTGGCCCAGGCGATTGCCATTTTCTATTTTGGCAAATTGCTTGTCGGGCTGATTGTTCGAACCTTACGCAAGGTGATGCTGACTCAAGATATCGAGGACACGCTGGAAAACTTTGTCCTGACTCTGGTGCGGATGGTTTTAATGATCATCGTCTTCATCGTCGCTATTGGTACCCTGGGCGTACAGACAACCTCTTTCGTAGCAATTCTCGGTGCCGCAGGCCTTGCCGTCGGTCTTGCATTGCAAGGCTCTTTGTCAAATTTCGCATCCGGTGTGCTGATTGTATTGTTCAAGCCGTATCGTATTGGCGACTTTGTCGAAGCTGCGGGCATCTCGGGCACGGTTGAAGAAGTTGAAATCCTGACCACTGTGTTCAAGACGCCCGACAACAAGCGCATCATCGTGCCGAACGGCCAGGTGATGGGCAGCATTATTACCAACTACTCGGCAAATGCGACGCGTCGCGTAGATATGGTTGTCGGCGTCAGCTATGACGACGATCTGGATAAGGTTCGCGCGACGCTGGAAGAGCTGATCGCGGCTGATGATCGCGTTCTCGCTGACCCACCGCATAAAATTGCAGTCTCGGAATTGGCCGACAGCAGCGTCAATTTCATGGTGCGCCCGTGGGTGAACTCCGACGACTACTGGCCCGTAATGCTGGATATGACCGAAGCCATTAAGAAGCGGTTCGACAAGGAAGGCATTTCCTTCCCATTTCCACAGCAGGACGTGCATCTGTACAAGGCAGGCGGCGACTAGCCAGCGATCTGATCTTCGTGCGATAGCGGTGGAATTTTTCTCCATCGAAGCCGTCTAATTACACTGTCTGCTGTCAACCGATGCTCGCATCGCGCGTTGATTACGGACAGAGGTCTACGATAGAAGGCTTAGATATGCGCGCAAATAAATTGCTCTTGTTAGTCAGCGTGGCAGCCGCAGCGGCCGGCTGCGCCGCTCATCCCGACCCGATCATCGACACCAAGGGCGAAGATCCCGAGGCGATGGCGCAGGATTGGAAGGAATGCGAGGCCTATACTGAGGAAATATCTATCGCGCAGGGAACCGCCAAGGGAGCGGGCCTGGGTGCCGCAATCGGCGCCGCGGTGGGATCGATAGGCGGTGGTGGTGACATCGCCGAGGACGCTGCTTATGGGGCGGTGGTTGGCGGTACAGATTCCGGGCTGCAGGCGGATCGCGATAAACAGGAAGTTTTTAAGCGCTGCATGCGTGGTCGTGGGTATCGAGTACTGAATTGAAATCTGGCGTCAGCTGAATTACTGTATAGACATACAGTAATTGTATTTCCAATGCCAAATCCACTTAAAGCTCACAAAGGCCGCGGTGCCGTTTCTGCGCGAGACGGACGCTTTGCCAAGCGTCAGGTCGATCTCGATGCCGAGGAAGCCGATCGCGCGTCTACCAATGCACCTGAAACCATCCTGACCGCAATGCGCGCCGGCAAGATCATCAGCCATAACAACTCGCCAGACGTGCCATTTGATCGCTCAATAAATCCGTATCAGGGTTGCGAGCACGGCTGCATCTACTGCTATGCACGACCGAGCCATAGTTACCTGGATCTCTCACCCGGTATCGATTTCGAAACCAGAATTTTCTATAAACCGAACGCTGCGGAACGCTTGCTAGAAGAATGGGAACGACCGGGCTATGAGTGCAAACCGATAACCATCGGCGCGAATACAGATCCGTATCAGCCTGCCGAGAAGACTGCGGGTATAACACGTCAACTTTTGCAGCTGTTCAAGAAACACCGCCACCCGGTCAACCTGATCACTAAAGGCAATCTGATTTCGCGCGACATGGACCTACTCAGCTGGCTCGCTAAGCGCAATTTATGCTCGGTCGCTGTCAGTTTACCAACCATGGATCCTGCGCTTAAGCGCATTATGGAGCCACGCGTTCCCTCTGCAGGGTCCCGCCTTCGTGTGATCTCAGAACTCGCCAGCAATGAGGTTCCTGTCAGTGTGCTGGTCGCACCAATCATTCCAGCAATTAGTGACGCCGAAATAGAAAAGATAATTGAGGCTGTCGCAACGGCTGGGGCCAGCCACGCGAGCTACATATTTCTGCGCTTGCCGCATGAAGTAAAGCCATTGTTCGAAGAATGGCTGCAATTACATTTCCCGGAACGGGCAACTCATGTCATGAGCCTTATCCGGCAGGCAAGCGGCGGCAAGGATTATGACAATCGGTTCGGCATCAGGCAGCGCGGTCAAGGCCCCTATGCCGACATGTTGGCGAGTCGTTTTCGTGCGGCATGCAAGCGCTATGCGCTGCAGACCGACCGTTACCAGTCCAGGCTGGATTGCAATCTCTTTGACCGGCCTGGGGAGCAGCAACTTGACCTGAGTTTATGATAAATCGGGTATAGTGGAAAAAAACCGCTGACCACCGTGGTCGCGAACTTCTCAGGTGAAAACAAGTCTGAACGTATCGATGACAAAGCTGACGCCAATTGCCCTGTTGTTCCTCGCTGCTAACCTGCTCGCTCAGGAAGCCGACGCCCCTGCTAGTGAGGCGCCGAATGAGGCTGCAGAAGAACAAGCCGCCAACCAACAAGAAGCACCAGCGCTCGACCAGGTGGTCCCGGTTGCCGAACAGCCGATCGCAGATGACGCGGTGATGACGGCCGAAATGCCTGCGGAGATGAGCGAGGAAGAAGAACTCATATTCCAGTACGAACGATACATCTCGTTGATGCGGGACGGTGTATACGACGAAGCAGACTCGGTTGCGAAGCGCGTCGTCGAACTCGCTATCAAGGTTAAGGGGCCCAAGTCTTCGGACTTTTCCAAGGCGCTAACTAATCTGGCCATCGTGCAACATCGAACAGATCAGTATGACGCCGCGCAACAGAACTTCGAAAGCGCGATTGAGATAATTGAAGACAACGAGGACCAGCTGAATGCGCAACTGATCAATCCTCTTCGCGGTCTCGGCTTGTCGCAACTTGAGTCCGGTCGCCCCGATAAAGCGGCAGCGACATTTCGTCGAGCCGTGCACGTTTCGCATGTGAATGAAGGCCCGCATAATCTTGACCAACTCAGCATTCTTGAATCCTTATCCGAGACACACCTCAGGATGGGGTCAGTTGAAGATGCCAAGCACATGCAGGATGTCATGTATGCGATAAACGAACGGGCCTATGCAAACAACGCCTTGGAAATGGTGCCGGCATTGTTGCGCCGGGCCGAATGGCAACATCGTGCGGGTTTCATCAATGACCAACGAGCATCTTTGCGCCGAGCCATTCGAATTATCGAAAAGACATTGGGCAAGGACGATATGAGCCTGGTTGAACCACTCACCCAGCTTGGGCAATCATTCTTCTATATCGATCTATCCGGCTCACCGTACGGCACGACGACCCTTGCGACCGGCGAAACACATTTTAAGCGTGCGCTTCGAATTGCCAGAGAAGATCCAGATACCAATTGGGAAATGATCGCAGAAACGACGTTGTCGCTGGGTGACTATTACAATTTCCTCGACAACATGCAGCAAGCTAACAAGATTTACCTGGCTGCCTGGCGAGACCTGGAAGGTAGCGAAGACCGAAAAACCTATCGTCGTGAAAATCTTGAGCAGGCTGTTGTATTGCGTGAGAACAGGTTGCCGGATGTCGTCACGCCACCAACAGAAGAATCTAATCGTGGCCAGCAGGTCCCATTGTCGCAAGGTAGTATTACGCTCAGCTACGATATTTCTGATCGTGGCCGACCGGTCAATCTGAAGATCATAGAAGCCGAGCCGAGAGAGTTCGTTGACTTGCATCGTAAGGTGCAGCGGGAGATGCGGCGGCGGATCTACAGACCCCGCTACACCGAAACCGGGCCTACCAAAACTGAACAGCAAGTGATTGTGCACAAGTATTTCTATAAGCAAGCCGAACTCGACGCCTTACGCCAACCTCAACCTGCCGAGACTGAGGAAACTTGAAGCGCGGCCTGCTCTTTACGCTTCTTTTATTTGGCGCAACCAGTGCGCATGCTGATTGCCGGGAAAACCGGATTTGTGTAGATACCGTTGAACTCGGCGACGATATCGCCTTGTTGGCCCGCAATCTGGGCGACTACCCTATTACTTACACACTACGAGTTCGCGAGCCATTCCAGCGCAGCCGAACCTCAAGTACCGTGACACGAACGCTCGCGCCGCGGCAGTCAGAACAGATTCTAGAAGTCCCAAGCGCCGATCTCGGCGGTTCGGGCAAAGTCCATTTCACCTATGAGTGGACCATCGGCGATAAAGACGCTATTCACGACGACGACCACTTGTACGCACTGCCCTATCGCAGCGGTAGCTCCTACCGCGTTTTGCAAGGCTTCGGATCGCGCTTCAGTCACACCGGACTGGAAGAGTTTGCCATTGATTTCGACATGAAATCCGGAACAGCGGTCCATGCCGCACGCGCTGGAGTGGTTGCGCGTGTTGAGGAGTCCCATAACCGGGGATGCTGGGACAAAGGCTGCGGCGCATATGCCAACTACATTGTGATCGTACACAACGATGGCACGACCGGTGAGTACTATCATCTGCAAAAGAATGGCGCGCTGGTGCAGACCGGAGACCGCATTGCCCAGGGCCAGAAGATCGCGTACTCGGGCAACACCGGGCATACGACGATGCCGCACCTGCACTTTGCGGTCTACCGGGCGACGTCGGGCGGAAACACGCAATCGATACCGGTGCGTTTCCTGAGCGTCGACGGTATCATCACACGTCCACGGCGCGGCGGCCGCTACCAGGCCATGTAGGAATTGACATGCAAGTACCCGAATCTCACTTCGTCAACGGTAATCCGTTGCAGGCCCCTTTCCCGGACCATTTACAGCACGCCATTTTTGGCCTGGGGTGCTTTTGGGGCGCGGAGCGAAAGTTTTGGGAAACTGATGGAGTGTTTTCAACAGCGGTCGGATATGCGGGCGGGACAATGGCTGACCCCGATTACAAGACGGTCTGTACCGGTAGTACCGGTCACGCGGAAGTTGTTCTTGTCGTCTTCGACCCGAGCATAGTGAGCTACGAGGACTTGCTGCGAATATTCTGGGAAAGCCATGATCCAACTCAGGGAATGCGTCAGGGCAATGACACCGGCACCCAGTATCGGTCTGTAGTATTCACCCATGACGATGAACAAACCTCCGTTGCCAATCGATCTCGCGACGCCTATGCCATGGAACTTGGCAAAGCCGGTTTTGGGCCGATTACGACAGAAATCGGGCCGCTCGATACGTTTTATTACGCAGAAGATTATCACCAGCAATATCTGGCGAAGAACCCTGGCGGCTATTGTGGCATTGGCGGCACTGGCGTAAGTTGCGCCATATGAGCAAACGCAAACCGGCAAAAGCACGCAAACCGAGTCGCAAGAAAGCCGAGGAAGCAATCACTACCTTGCTACTGTGGGCTGGCGAAGACCCGAGCCGCGAAGGCCTGATCGATACACCAAAGCGTGTTGCCCGCGCCTATGAGGATTGGTTCAGTGGGTACAAGGACAATCCGGTCAATTTTCTGAAACGCACCTTCAAGGAAGTTGAAGGCTACGACGAAATGATCGTGCTACGCGATATTGCGTTCGAATCACACTGCGAACACCATATGGCACCTATCATCGGCAAAGCGCACGTTGGTTACCTGCCTGACAGGAAAGTCGTTGGGATCAGCAAACTTGCGCGTGTCGTCGAAGCCTTTGCAAGACGCTTTCAAGTGCAAGAAAAAATGACCGCTCAGATAGCAAACTGCATTCAAGACGTACTGCACCCCAAGGGCGTCGGTGTCGTTATTGAAGCTGTGCACCAATGCATGACGACACGCGGCATCCACAAGTCCGACGTGTCGATGGTCACCAGCCAAATGCTTGGTTCATTCCGCAAGGACGCTCGCACGCGCGCTGAATTCCTGCGCATGATCGACGGCAATCGATAGCCGCTAATCCAACCCCAACTCAGCGCGGCCCTGGTTGAACGTTATGTCGACCGGGATACTCGCTTGTGTCAGCCGGTCGAGATCCGTTTGCAGGTCGGTTCCGATTACGCCTTTTGTATCCATCAGCGCCTGCGCGCCGTCATAGTCGCCATCGCCTTGCAAGACCAACAGATCATGTGACAGGCCCGTTATTGCCTCGCGCATCTTTACGAAATCAACGCTGTATTTACCGGACTCGGCGTCACGAACGAATGCTTCATGCTCGAGGAAGTAGTTGAAGCGCACCATATTGGCTTTGCCGTGCGCGTCGCTTGCCCCGAAGCGAATCGAGCGGAACACACCAGCCATAAAAGTCACGTAATAATCCTCGAGCACAACATCGCCCATCTCTCCGGAGTCAAACAGCTCGGTAATCATGTACAGGCCGAGAATGTCAGCCTTGCCTTCTTCCATGCTGGATGCGAGATTTTGCAGCGCTTCGCGCACTGTGCCACTACCGTCGATCGTATTCTTGACTCCGAGACCGTGCGCGACCTCATGAAACATCGTATTCGCGAAAAAAGCGTCGAACGAGACATGCTTGCGTTGCGAATCGTCGATCAGGACATCCGCAATCGGCTCCAGGATCTTCTCAAATTTGGCCTGCATCGCGTTCTTGAGTTGCAGGCGTCGCGTGCCCTTCGCCAGTTGTACTTCCTCATCGTTCGGCAGGTTAATGGCGATGGTCTTCGCGCCAGCATTGCTATCGCCCGCGTAGTAGACAACGTCGTATGCATTCAGGTCCGAATCGCTGCCAGGCGATTCCTGCTTGTACTCATCTGGAACCGGCAGCCCTTCCTGTAATTCTGGCAGGAACTCGGCGAAACGCGCCAGTCGCGCGCTCCAATCAAGATCCTTTAAGAGAACATACGACTCAAATGCTGCCCGGTAGCCGAACAACTGATCCTCGTAGGTCTCAATAGGTCCGATCACAACGTCAATTTCGTTTTCTTTAACGTCCATCCAGTACATATCGCTCATCTGATACTCGTCGCTGATCAAAGCTGCCGCGCGCAGTTTCAGATAGTTTGCAAATTCGGTGCTTTCCGCGAGGTCTGCTGCCTGGTGCAGTATTTCGGCTGCCGCTACGAGTTCATCCTTGTACGCAACGTGGTACGGAATGAGTGTCAGTTCGCCAGCCGAATTACGCCTCACCAGCGAATACAGTCCGGCTTTGCCTGGCAGGTAGGCAGCTTCAAACTCCTCTTTAGTCATGTCTTCGGGATAATAATTGGCACCCGCTGGCTTCGCGCCAACGCCATCAATGAACGGCTTGTTGCTATCCAGACGGTCCCACGGTCCATAGTTGTGATCCGCGAACTGACGAGCTGCGTCAACGCCGATAGAGGCAAGCCAGGTTTCGTAGTCGTCACCATAGGCCTGCCGCCAAAAGAGGTCCTCCATGATTTGCGAAGCGTCTATAAGCAAACCGATCATCTGTTGTTGGTTCTGGGTGTATACGCTCAGGTCCGCAGTCAGCGTGAATTCAGCATAAATCTCGGGGCGCGGCTCCACGGTCGTGAGGGACGCAATATCTACATCTGGCGGAGCCTTGCCGCCGCAGGAAATCAAGCCAAAGAAAATCAAGTACGCCACTACGGCGCGAGAAAAGAGTTTTCGAATCACTTGCTGTACCCCCGGGAAAATTAGTCGGGCATTATCTCATAGGTCGACGAGGTCCACGTCGTCCGAAGTCAGCTCAGTGCCCAAAAACCAGCCGCCAACGCGCGCGAATCGCGATGCTCCGTCTGTTGCCAGTAACTGTAGCGAGCCAGACCCACCTACCTTTTTGATCAGGTTGAGCGATTCAAGCATCTCGGCCGCAGCGACAGCGGTCGTGCCGGCCGAATCGACCAGCGATACGTCAGACGCAAAAGCTCGGGCAATTGGTTCACGCAGCAGCGGAAAATGCGTGCAGCCCAGAATCACACTGTTCGCCCGACCAGCGGAATCGCCCAGTTCGTCGACGTATCTGGCGACGATCGCATCAGCGATCGTACCGTCGCTCCAGCCTTCCTCCGCGAGTGACACGAGCATTTCGCATGCTAGTTCCGTCACTTCCGCGGCGGGATCTAACTCGATTATTGCGCGGCGGTAGGCGCCTAGCCTGACGGTCGCTTCCGTCGCAAGCACGAGATGGCGCCCCTCGGGGCGAGCGGCCACCGCAGCACTGGCGCCCGGACCAACAACACCAATAACCGGCAGTGGCTGCAGTTGCTCGCGTAGTACGTCCAGCGCCACTGCTGAAGCGGTGTTGCATGCGACGACCAGCAATTTTATTTCGCGCTCCTGCAACAAGCGCGCAGCCTGGCACGCATAACGGGAAATTGAGGCCGGGCTCTTGGTGCCATAAGGCAAGCGTGCAGTATCACCGAGATAAATGAGATCTTCGCCCGGTAGTTTTTCGCGCAGCGCCTTCAGGACTGTCAGCCCGCCGACACCCGAATCGAATACACCGATGGGTAAATGTTGTGTAGCGGTCGAGTTCATCCCGCTATTGTGCACAAGCCAGGCCACGGTGTGGAATAATTCGTTCGTGCAAAAACTGATGATCGCAATTGGAAGTGTTGTCGTGCTGCTGGTCCTGGTCGGCCTGGCTCTGCCACAGCATGCTCGTGTGGTGGCAAGCCTTGAGATTGACGCGAGGCCGGCCACGGTATTTGCGCTCGTCAATGACTTTAATCGTGTGGCGCTGTGGTCGCCCTGGCTGGCAACGGACCCGAATGCCCGGGTCGAATTTAGCGGGCCAGACAGCGGCGCCGGCGCCAGCATGACCTGGGACGGTTTGATTATCGGCAGCGGATCGCAGGTCATCGTTGCCAGTAGCCCCTTCGAGCTTATCGAAACAACGATAAACCCTGGCGAGAAGAGCAATGCCAGGTCGATCTTCCAATTTCGCGATACTGGAAGTATGACTATTGTCGATTGGACGTTTGAAACTGACTATGGCTACAACCTGGTCGGTCGTTACACAGCGCTGCTGCTAAACGGCGTAATTCGCAGGGACTATGAGCACGGGCTGCGCCGACTTGCGCAGCTGGCCGAATCACTGCCGCGAACGGATTTCAGCAATCTCGAGGTCGAGCATCTTGTTGTGCTGGCCAAAGACATCGCGTTTCGAGAAACATCGTCCCTGCCGGACCCCGACTCAACGGCAGAGGCACTAGGCAAGGCTTACTTCCGGATTCTTAATTTTATCGATGCACACGATTTGCAGGAAGCAGGTGCGCCGATGCTGATTTCGCGTTCATTTGACGGCAACAGAATGCGCTTCGACGCGGCGATTCCGGTTCGCGGTGTTGTGGCTGAGACGCCGATCGAGAACGTCGGCGTCAAAGTAGGCGAAACCTATAGCGGACCGGCGATTCGTGTTCGGCACCTTGGTCCGTACAGAAACCTTGTCCAGACCCACAGGAAAATCACCTCTTACCTTGCCGCTCATGGCATTGAACGTAACGGTGATGCATGGGAGTCCTTCGTTAACGACCCAACCGCCGTCGAAGAGTCAGAAATCCTGACTGACGTTTACTATCCGATTCGTTGAGCCTGAACCACCAGGCGCTCTGCTCTAGACAGACTTCAGAAGAAATGGCGGCACTGCTTTGCGATTCTCGTGGTCCAATCGCAGCTCAACCGAGTCATCCTCGCTGTCTTTGAGCATTTCACGATATATCGCCAGGATCTTGATAGCACAATCACCTGCTTCGACAGACGACATCTTGCGCACCGAAGCACAAACCGACCCTTCGCTATTGAGCGGTGCTACACGATGCATTGATTTCTGAATTTCGACAAAAGCGCGGCGCCGTCCTTCCGGCACCTCATCTTCGTCGATAGCGTCAAGGTGGTCCTCGAACGCCCTCATAAGTCTTTGTTTTATATGGCCGTGCCCAACCAATACCGATGCAGCGGCATGGAAATTATCGACGGGATACGTCATGTCTACTCCAGCGTTTATATTTTTTATTAGACCGCTTTTATCCTTGCGGAGCGGTTTCTCTACGCTTTTGAGCGACTACCTCCTGTAGTCCCGGTCCTCTAAGCCGGCAAATCCTTTTTTACTCTTGGTCTTTCAACTACCTGCGTACGATTCTTATAACAGACTTACGAATAGCCGCGCAAGTTGGCTTGAACTCAGTCTATTGCTTACTGATTTCGATCGTCCACTTCTCATCACCCAATTCCTTGTCGGATGTATAGAGAGAACCGGTCTGGCCAACGCTCCACTCCACCGCCAGCGTCTCAGCCATGACGTAGTCGCGATGCGCCGCCAACGCTTTTTCGATCGATTCGCTGCCCGAAACACCCAACATAATGCGATCTGATACTTCGAGCCCGGCCTGTTTTCGCGCATCCTGTACTGAGCGAACAATTTCGCGTGCCATGCCTTCATCAATGAGCTTTTCGTTCAGATTGGTATCGAGAGCCGCAAGGTAACCAACATCTTCAGCGCAGGCGTAGCCTTCTGCCGAGGTTGTTTCGATGAGGAGATCCTCGCCGGTGAGATCGAGCTCACCGCCATCGAATGTCAACGTGTACGACTCGCCGGCAGCGATCGCACTCGCGATGGCCTTGCCATCTGCTGCCTGCAAAGCGGCACGAATCGCCGGCAGATTCTTGCCGTGTCCTTCCTTACCGAGCTTAGGCAGGTTGGGCTTGATTCGATAGTTAACGATGTCAGCGTCGCGCGCGATAAACTCGACGTCCTTGATATTCAATTCTTCTAGCACCTGATCCTGATGCGCGCCCAGCGCCTTCGCTGATGCGTCATCCGGTGCGCGAACCAGTAACCTGGACAAGGGTTGACGAGTCCGGACGCCGGACTGGCTACGAGCCTCACGCCCCAGGCCAACGACCTTTTGCACAACCCCAATTTCGAACAACAACTCGTCATTCTGCCAAGCTGGGTTCGCTTCCGGCCACTCAACCATGTGCACACTCTCTGGTGCGTCCGGGTCGACCGCGCGAACCAGATTTTGATAAACCTGCTCGGCGAGAAACGGTACAAATGGCGCCATCAGCTTGTGCGCTGCAACAAGGCATTCGTACAACGTCAGGTACGCAGCGCGTTTGTCCTCAAGGTCCGTCGACTTCCAGAAGCGTCGACGATTACGCCGCACGTACCAGTTACTGAGCTGGTCCACGAAGGACTCGATTGCTTCCCCCGCAGTTTTGACATCGTAATCCTCGAGGGCATCTGTCGCTGTCTTGATGGTTTGATGCGTAAGTGCCAATGCCCAGCGATCAATCTCCGGCCGATCCTCGACCGCTATCGGCTGGCTTAAGTCTACGTTGTCGATGCGCGCGTAAAGTACAAAGAAGCCGTAGGTATTCCAGAACGTATTGATGAAGGAACTTGCGACATCAGCAACGATATCGACCGAAATGCGTTTTTGAACATCGGGTGACAATCGGGCGAGGAAGTACCAGCGCAGTGCATCCGCCCCAACCGAATCGAATACGTCATAGGGGTTGACGATATTGCCGAGCGACTTCGACATTTTCTTGCCATCTTTGTCGACGATGTGGCTCAGACAGATGCAGTTCTTGTAGGCAACGCTGTCTGACACCAGTGTCGCAATGGCGTGCAATGAATAGAACCAGCCACGCGTCTGGTCGATGGCTTCGCAAATAAAGTCGGCCGGAAAATGCGATTCGAAAACGTCTTCGTTCTCGAACGGATAGTGCCACTGCGCATATGACATGGCCCCTGAATCGAACCAACAGTCGATGACTTCAGGAACGCGCTGCCAGGTCTTGCCGTTTTTCTCAAAAGTAATGTTGTCGATCGCGGGACGGTGCAGATCCAGTTCACTTAAGGACTGACCAGACAATTCTTCAAGCTCAGCAACGCCGCCGATGACGTGATATTCGCCCTCGCCGTCGGTCCAGACTGGCAACGGCGTGCCCCAAAACCTCTCGCGCGACAATGCCCAGTCAACATTATTTTCGAGCCAGTTGCCAAAACGACCATCGCGGATGTGTTCGGGAACCCATTTGATGGTTTTATTGAGCTCGGTCATGCGATCGCGAAAACTTGAGGTACGGATATACCAGGCGTTCTTCGCGTAGTAGATGATTGGATCCTTGGTGCGCCAGCCAAATGGGTAACTGTGTGTGATGCGCTCGGAACGGAACATCAGGCCACGATCTTTGAGGATACGGATCAGCGGTTTGTCCGCATCCTTAAAGAACATGCCCGCTACAGGTTCTACTTCGGCAACAAAATTGCCGTCGAGACCGACGCCATGTACGACCGGTAAACCGTGCGCCTGGCCGAATGCGAGATCGTCGACGCCATATGCTGGCGCCGTGTGCACAATACCCGTACCACTTTCGGTGCTGACGAAATCTCCTGCATACACCTGGAATGCAGCATCGCTGTCTACTTCTAGATACTCAAACAATCGTTCGTAGCGTGTGCCAACCAGCTCGCTACCCTTTACCGTCCTGGAGACGCTGTGCTCAATGTCCCGCATGACCGACTCGCGCAATGCTTCGGCGAGAATCAGCGTCTCACCGTCGACTTCGCAATAGCTGTAGTCGATGTCCGCGCCAACCGCGAGCGCGAGGTTGGACGGCAAGGTCCACGGAGTCGTCGTCCAAACCAGGATCGAAGTATTTTCTTCGCCAGCCAGTTTGAAGCGCACGGTGATCGACGGATCTTCTGTGTCTTCGTAGCCTTGCGCCAGCTCGTGTGACGACAACGTTGCACCGATACGTGGATCGTAGGGCACGACCTTGTAACCGCGATAAATGAGGTCTTTGTCCCAGATCTCTTTGAGCAGATACCAGACTGACTCGATAAACGAGTTATTGAGCGTGTAGTAGGCCTCGTCAAGGTTGACCCAGAAGCCCATGCGCTCGGTCATCTTCTCCCAATCGCCGATGTAGGTCATGACAGACTCGCGGCAAAGACGATTAAATTCATCGATTCCGACTTTGTCTTCGATTTCCTGCTTGTCGAAGATACCAAGCTGCTTTTCGATCTCGTGCTCTACCGGCAGGCCGTGCGTGTCCCAGCCTGCTTTGCGCGGTGCGTAATAGCCACGCATCGTCTTGTAGCGCGGGAATATGTCCTTGAATGATCTCGCCAGCACATGATGAATGCCGGGTTTGCCATTCGCAGTCGGCGGGCCTTCGTTAAAGCTAAAGCGCGGCCGATCCTTTGACTGCTCCAGCGTCTTCGCGAAGATCTCGTTGTTACGCCAGAACTCCAGCGTCTCTGTCTCGAGCGCCGGTCCGTTGTAGCGACCCTGTACTTCTTTAAATGCCAAAACACCTTCTCCAAAACAATAACGCCCCGAGCGCACAATGTGCGCCCGGGGCGAATCAAATTCATCGCGGTACCACCCGGTTTCGCGACAGCCTTGCAGCTGTCGCCTTGAGGAT
>JBPCXZ010000238.1:0-16255 GCA_051008055.1 Woeseiaceae bacterium | reverse complement strand
CAGCTAGTGCGTAGTTGTCGTCGTTGGCAACTATAAGTTTTGCAGCTGGTTTAACGAGGTAATCCGCCCCTCGGCATGCACTCAGAGTTTCGCGACCCACGTCGAAGCCATGTCACCCCCGTGTGTGTGCGTAGTCTATGGGCTTTATTCAGAAATACAAGGTAGTTAATCACTTTAATTAGGTGAGTTAATTAACTGTTATTTAACTATTTTTTAAGATTCTCTCTTTCTGCCGCTGCCAATCCCGGTCCTTTTTGTCGGCCCGTTTGTCGTGCTGCTTCTTACCCTTGGCCATGCCGATTTCAAGTTTGGCTTTGCCGTTGGTCCAGTGCAGGTCCAGCGGCACCAGTGCATAGCCCTTGCGCTCCACCGCGCCGACCAGACGATCGAGCTCATGCCGCTGTACCAGAAGTTTGCGCGAGCGACGCGGATCTGCCTTCGTATATGACGCTGTCGTCGACGATGGCGTGAAATGTGCGCCAATCAGCCAGGCTTCGCCTTTGTGCAGCTGCACATACGCTTCCGTGATCTGTGCCGAACCCGCTCGCAGGCTTTTGACTTCCCATCCTTCCAGCACAAGACCAGCCTCGAGATTGCTCTCGATGAAGTAGTCATGGCGTGCTTTACGGTTGACCGCGATAACGCGATCGTCGCCGGATTTGGTTTTTTTGGCTGTCATTTTTGCTGTCAGGGACGGTTGCTGGCGGGTGATTATAACGAGGCTGTTGTCTGATCTGTGCATTTATACGAGAATCGGCCCAACGCCAGACCTGTAGAGAATAATAATGCTAAGTAATCAGGCTTCCGATTCCGGAAAACGTTCATCATTGCACGGCCATTGGTCATCGCGGCTGGCCTTCATTCTCGCCGTGACCGGCTCAGCCGTCGGGCTGGGCAATATCTGGAAATTCCCCTACGTCGCCGGCGAGAACGGCGGTGGCGCATTCGTGTTGGTTTACCTGATCTGCGTTGCCCTAATCGGCATGCCGGTCATGATGTCGGAAATCCTCATCGGCCGGCGTGGCAGGCGCAATCCGATCGCAACGATGGAGTTGCTTGGCCAGGAAGAGGGCAAGTCGATTAACTGGCGCTGGGTTGGCGGCCTGGGAGTCATCGCCGGAGTTTTAATTCTGTCGTATTACAGCGTAATTGGTGGCTGGACGCTTTCTTATGTGTTTTCCAGCGCCGCCGGCACATTTGCCGGGGCCGGAGCAGCGGAAGTGACCGCAGTTCGTGATGGTTTCATAGGTAGCTGGCAGAAAGTTGGCCTATATCACACAGTGTTTATGGCGTTGACAATCTTCGTAGTTGCCCGCGGTGTGGAACGCGGACTGGAACAGGCAGTTCGTTTCATGGTGCCGGCACTGTTGCTGTTGATGCTGGTCTTGTTGGGTTACTCAATTAATTCCGGCTATTTTGGCCATGGGCTCGAATTCATGTTCACGCCTGACTTCAGCAAATTGACCTGGGATAGCGTGCTTGCCGCTATGGGTCAGGCATTCTTCACCTTGAGTATCGGCATGGGTGCGGTAATGGCATACGGCGCGTACCTTCCGGAAGAGACCTCTATTCCAGGTGCTTCGGCCGCAGTAGCTATGGCTGACACGAGCATTGCAATTCTCGCTGGCCTGGTCATATTCCCGCTGGTTTTTGCCAACAATCTGGATCCAGGTGACGGACCGGGACTGGTATTTATTACGTTGCCGTTGGCATTCGGCAAAATGGCAGGCGGCGTTTTCTTCGCGACGATCTTTTTTATTCTGCTGTCGTTCGCGGCGTGGACTTCAGCTATCAGCCTGATGGAGCCGGCGGTCGCATGGGTCATGGAACATCTGCACAAGAGCAGGGCGGTGGCCGCGCTGGTTATTGGCGGCTCGATCTGGGCGCTGGGGCTGGGCACGGTGTTTTCCTTCAACATACTTGCCGACTTTAAATTCCTCAAAGGCACGATTTTTGACAACCTGGATCACCTGACGATTAACATCATGCTGCCGCTGGCCGGTTTGTTGATCGCCATTTTCGCGGGTTGGGTAATGTGCCGGAATTCCACGGCAGACGAACTTGGCGGTGCTGGCACCAGCTACAAGCTTTGGCGCTTCCTGGTGAGATTTGTCGCACCGATAGGCATCCTGTTCGTGTTTTTGAAGTCCGCCGGGCTATTGCCAGATCTGTCATAGCGTCGCGCGAAATGGATCGCCATGCGTAAAGTACGACGCAGTGCACTAGTACAACACTCAGCTAGCGACATGTTTTCTCTAGTCGACGACGTCGAGTCCTACCCGGAGTTTTTACCCTGGTGTAAAAGTGCTGTCGTTCATCTGCGCGAATCGAATCTGGTTGAAGCGACCCTGGGCCTGCAGCGCGCTGAACTCAGCAAGCAATTTCGCACGCGCAATTTGGCGACCGGTAAAGAAACCATAGACATGTCGCTGGTCGACGGGCCATTTCGCCACCTCGAAGGACGCTGGAGGTTTACCCAATTGGGTGAATCGGGTAGCAAGGTAGAACTCAATTTGGACTTCGAGTTTTCGAGCAGCATGATTGACGTTCTGTTCGGACCGTTTTTCGAGGAAGTCTGTAATTCATTGGTCGACGCATTTACGCGACGAGCCGACGATGTCTTTGGCAAGGGTGCGCAATGACTGAGACGGTCTCGGTGGAGTTGGTCTTTGTAGCGCCAGGCTCACAGGCATTTCACGTACTGGAGTTGCCAGCAGATGCGACTGTTGCCAACGCCATTGCGGCGTCAGGGCTCGCGAATGATTATCCGGATCACCCGATTAATGAATTGCCGGTTGGTATTTGGGGGCGGCGCGTGGCGCCAGAGCAGGTACTGCGCGATGGCGACCGTGTAGAGGTCTATCGAGAGTTGCTGCTTGACCCTATGGATGCGCGACGCCTTAGAGCGTCGGAGCCAATTCCTGGTCCTTCTCAATCGCGCTAACCACGTCATCTTCAAAGAAAATCGATATCCAACGTTTGAACGTGGCGTCCTTGCGTCCGACTTTCAGATAGTAAATGTAGTCCCAGCGATCTTGATGGAACGGATCTTCAATCATAGGTGTGCCAAGGAGAAAACGAATCTGGTTGCGGGTCATGCCGACCTCAACCTGGTCGAGATCTTCCTGTTCGATCAGGTTGCCCTGAGCGATGGTTTGACGATAGACGCAGCCGCTGCTCGCGGCCAGCGATACAAGAATAATTGCGATGATGAGATATCGGGTCATAATAGGCGCGCATCATACCTGCTTGCATGCAGCAAAACAGCCATAATCTTTTGACCCGTTTTGGGCAGGAAATTCATAAATGGAACAACGACAGGAATTACGCAAGGCCGGCCTCAAGATCACGTTGCCGCGCCTGAAGATTTTAGAGATCTTTGAGCAGTCCAAAGACAGGCACCTCAGCGCTGAGGATATCTACAAAGAATTACTGCAGTCAGATGAAGATATCGGCTTGGCCACTGTATATCGTGTGTTAACCCAGTTTGAGGCGGCCGGGCTGGTAACCAGGCACAATTTCGAAGGCGGCCACTCCATTTTTGAGCTCGATGATGGCGAGCACCATGATCATATGGTGTGTGTCGAATCTGGTGATGTGGTCGAGTTTTACAGTGAAGAAATCGAAGCGTTACAACGCAAGATGGCAGAGGAACATGGTTTCGATCTGCTGGATCATAGCCTGGTCCTGTACGTCCGCCCGCGAAAGTCAGGCTAGCTTGCGGCGCGAATCGTCGAGCATTTCGGCGGCGTGCTCGATCGTTTTCTGAGTTATTTCAACGCCGCCCAGCATCCGCGCAATCTCGTCGACTCGCTCATCCCCGATCAATGAGTGCACACCAGTGCGGGTCGCTTTGCCGTCAGAAACCTTGCTGATTCTAAAATGGGCGTCGGCCAGGCTGGCGACATGTGGCAGGTGAGTGACGCAAAGGACCTGGCGATTCGTGCCCAGTTCCTGCAAACGCCGGCCAACCATTTCGGCAACTCCACCACCGACGCCGCTGTCGACCTCATCAAACACCATGCTCGGAATGGCGCTGCCGTCGCTGGCGATCACCTGAATGGCGAGGCCCATGCGTGACAACTCTCCGCCTGAGGCGATTTTCGCCATCGGTTGTACCGGTTGACCGGGGTTCGCACTGATCATGAACTCTATGTCGTCAATGCCCCAGGGTCTGGCATCGGACTCGTCCATTCGGGAGATTTTCACTTCAAACTGGCCACCCGGCATCCCTAGTCCCTGCATCGCCGCGCTCACGGCCGCGGAAAATCGTTCGGCTGCCGCGTGACGTTCGGTCGACAAAGACTGGGCGAGAATGTCGAAGTTTGTTCGTGCTGCGGTGACGGCCTCCTGCAGTTGCTGGCCACGCTCGTCGGCGTGTTGAATTTCGTCCAACTCTACAGCCAGCTTTTCATGCAAGGCTGCAATTTCGCTCGCCTCGATGCGGTGCTTGCGGGCAACCGATTGAATTGCATCAAGCCGTTCTTCAACCCAGTCGCGCCTGGCCGGATCCATATCCAGCGACTCTGCGTAGCGTTGTAAAGCATCGGCTGCCTCATCTAATTGGATCACCGCGCTGTCGAGCAATTGATGCACAGGCTCAAGGGCGTCATCGAAAGACAATAATGATTCCACGCTCTTGCCAGCCTCTGCTGCGATAGCGCTCGCGTTGCCGCTATTTCCAGTATTGCTATCGACCAGTCCTGCCAGCGCCTCGCTGATGCCACTGGCGAGTTTGCCGCTGTGGAGTAATTTCTTTCTCTCAAGCTGCAATTCATCAACTTCATCGGCTTGCAGGGCCAAAGCATCCAGCTCAGCGAGTTGAAACTGGAGCAGATCTAGTCGCGATTCACGGTTCGCATCGGCAGTCAGGAGTTTTTGTAGTTGATCCTGAAGGACTCGCCATTGTTCAAACGCCGCCTCAGTTGCCTCGCGTTGATTCAGCAGCCCACCGAAGTGGTCAAGCAAGTCTCGCTGCACGGGCTTGCGGCCCAGGGATTGGTGAAAATGCTGACCATGAATATCAAGCAGAAGTTCGCCCAGTGCTTTTAATTGCTGCACAGTTGCGGCATTGCCATTAATAAAAGCGCGCGAGCGCCCGTCAGCATTGATAACGCGCCGCAGAAGACAGTCGTCGTCCTGATCCAGGGCCTGATCAACCAGCATCTCCTGCACTCTTGGTAATGAGCGGATATCGAACTCGGCACTGAACTCGGCACGCTTTGCACCGCTGCGCACCAATTGGCTGCCGCCACGTTCGCCCAGTACCAGTCCTAATGCGTCGACGAGTATCGACTTGCCGGCGCCGGTTTCGCCGGTCAGCACCGTCATGCCGGGATCGAACTCGACTTCGACTCGGTCGATAATCGCAAAGTCCCGGACCTGCAAACTCAACAACATGACTAGCTGGACTCCTGCGCGCGAATTCGATTGTCGCGGCCCCAGAAAAGTTTCGAGCGAAGAATGCTATAGAAGTCGTAGTCGGGCGGGTGTATCAGGTGCGTTCTATGTTCTGCCTGGCGGATAGTCAGTTCGTCGTCTGGTCCAATGGTGCCTATTGAGTTGCCGTCGATCACAACCTCGGCCTTGGTGTCTTGCCGCTGCAGAACGCGAACAGAAATTGTTTGATTGGCAGGTATGACGATGGGGCGAACAGTCAGCGTGTGTGGACAAATAGGTACGACCACAACCACATCGAGCCGCGGGTCGATAAGCGGTCCTCCGCAACTCAGCGCATAAGCAGTAGACCCGGTCGGTGTGGCAACCACCAGTCCGTCCCCGGACTGCGTATTAAGACGCTGGCCGTCCACACTGGTAACCATGTCGACCATACGACCCGTCTCGTAGCGCTGTAGCACGACGTCGTTAATGGCCGTGGCAGAGACAGACTCACCGTGCGCTCGTTGCAAACTGGCAGTCAGCTGAATTCGAGACTCAGAAGTGGAGTGGCCCTGCAAAATGTGATCGACGCTGTCGAGCATTGCGTCTGGCGAAACGTCGGCGAGAAAGCCCAGTCGACCGCGGTTAATGCCGAGCAACGGTACTTTGGATTCCTGCAGCAATCGCCCGGCGTAAAGCATAGTGCCGTCACCACCGATGGCGATCATCAGGTCAGCACTTGCGGCGAGTTCTTGCTCAGGTACGTGCTCAATGGGCAGATCGAGCTCCAATGCGTCGCTGGCGACAACCGCGATGCCAGCTTTTGTCAAATGAGCGACCAGCGTGCTCATCAGCTCCGCAACATGCGGATCTTCGTGGCGACCCAGTATCGCAACTCGTTCGATCGTTATGCTCATTTGTTCTTCTGCAAAACCCGGAAATTGTTGTTTCTTGGTATCCCTTGACCGACTGCCAAGGCGTTGCTAGCGTGTTGCAAGGTACCCTAACACAGTGAGTTACTTGCAAAGTTTTTGCATTCGCCGAGTATGACAGCAGACGCGATAACTACCCAGCCTAACGAGCGCGCACAGCACCTGTTGCGCGTCCTGATCCAGCGTTACATCCAGGATGGCCAGCCGGTTGGGTCGCGCACTCTGTCGAAGGACTCCGGCCTGTCACTCAGTCCTGCCACGATTCGCAACGTCATGTCCGATCTCGAGGAATTTGGGCTGGTTTCAGCGCCACACACCTCCGCAGGTCGAATTCCGACACCGCAGGGCTATCGCATGTTCGTCGACACGTTGGTGCGTTATCGACAGCCCGGTGAAGGGGATATCGATATGCTGCGAACCCAGATTCAACGCCAGGCAGATGATGCCGGTTCTCTGGTGTCTTCGGTTTCCAGTGTCCTGTCCGAGTTCACGAGCCTTGCTGGGGTGGTTACGGTGCCGCGCGGGCAACATGCTGCCCTGCGACAGATTGAATTCTTGCCGCTATCCGAGAATCGAATTCTGGCGATCCTCGTCATCAATGATCGCGAAGTTCAGAACCGTATTCTGCAAGTTGATCGTGAGTATTCTGAGTCGGAATTACAGCAGGCGGCGAATTTCATGAATCAACATTATGCTGGCAGTGAGATGATTCAGGTCAGGCAGCAAATACTGTCCGATCTCGAGGACGCCCGTCTCAATATGAATCAAGCTATGCACGACATTATCGAGGTGGCTCAGTCCGCGATGGACGGCAGCAATGATGCTGATGGCGAGTTTGTGCTCGCTGGTGAAACGAACTTAATGGATTTCGCCGAGCTGTCGGACGTGGATACCTTGCGGCGCTTATTCGAAACATTTTCGCGAAAGCAGCTCATGCTGGACCTGCTTGATCGCAGTATCAACGCGGACGGCGTGCAGGTCTTCATCGGGGCTGAGTCCGGCTACGGACTTCTTGACGATTGCAGCGTGGTCACCGCGCCTTACCAATTGGATGACGAGACGGTTGGTGTTCTGGGTGTGATCGGCCCGACCCGAATGGCCTATGACAGGGTTGTGCCAATCGTCGATATCACGGCCAGACTGCTCAAATCAGCACTAAGCTAGTCGCAGTTTTTCCGAAAAAAAAGCGTTAAAACTCTTGATATTTGCGGGCCGGGCCCCACACTCCCATCCACCAGAGACATGCTGTCCACAATGACTGGAGTTAGACGCGATGAATGGTGAGTCAGATCGTCCCGAGGACGACGGCGAACAGCTGCAAGAAACGACGAATTCGGTAAACCCGGAGGATGCTGAGACCTCTGCGGAAACGGCGTCGGGTGAGCCGAACCTGGAAGAGATCCAGGCCAGGGCCGACGAGAATTGGGATCGTTACCTGCGTGCTGCTGCGGAGACGGAAAACGTCCGCAAGCGGGCCGCAAGGGACGTGGAACATGCACGCAAGTACGCGCTGGAAGCATTTGCCAAGGAAATGCTTGCCGTACGTGACACCTTCGAAATGGGGCTTGATGCCGCGGATTCAGCGGATGTTGCCAGCCTGACCGAGGGTAACAAGGCAACGTTGAAGCTGCTGATCGCGACCCTGGAGCGATTCGGGATTAGCGAAGTGGACCCCCAGGGCGAGCCTTTCGATCCTGAATTACACGAAGCCATAAGCATGCAGCCGTCCGCGGAAGCGGAACCTGGCTCGGTGCTGATCGTTGCGCAGAAGGGCTATGCCCTGAACGGACGCCTGCTGCGACCCGCGATGGTTGTCGTTGCGGCAGAAGCAAAGGACGAACAGGAATCTGCCTGATACCGGGCTTCTGTTAAATAGTTACCACGGGCCGCTTGAAACCTACATCGTCGGCCCCACTTATCAGCAAGTTTTGACGATATTTCAAAGAATTTCGGAGTAGAAAGATGGGAAAAGTAATCGGTATTGACCTGGGTACCACTAACTCCTGCGTAGCAGTGATGGAAGGTGATGCACCGAAGGTCATCGAAAACAGCGAGGGCGATCGTACAACGCCGTCCATCGTTGCGTTCAGTAAGGACGAGCAGATCCTGGTAGGCCAGGCGGCCAAGCGCCAGGGTGTCACCAATCCTGAGAACACATTGTTCGCTGTTAAGCGGCTTATTGGTCGTCGTTTCGAGGACGAGGTAGTACAGCGCGATATCAAGATGGTGCCGTACACGATCACCAAGGCAGACAACGGTGATGCTTGGGTCGAGGCCAATGGCAAAAAGATGGCGCCGCCAGAAATTTCAGCGCGTGTGCTGATGAAGATGAAGAAAACGGCTGAGGACTACCTCGGTGAAGAAGTGACCGGAGCCGTTGTAACGGTGCCGGCGTACTTCAATGACTCGCAGCGTCAGGCAACCAAAGACGCCGGCAAGATTGCGGGTCTCGAAGTCAAACGTATTATCAATGAGCCGACCGCAGCCGCATTGGCCTACGGTATGGACAAGAAGCGCGGCGACAAGAAAATTGCGGTTTTCGATTTGGGTGGCGGTACGTTCGACGTATCGATCATCGAGATTGCAGAAGTCGATGGCGAGCACCAGTTTGAAGTACTGGCCACTAATGGCGATACCTTCCTTGGCGGCGAAGACTTTGACATGCGAGTTATCGAGTACTTGTCGGCAGAATTTGAGCGCGAAAGCGGCGTCGACATTACGGCTGACCCATTGGCAATGCAGCGTCTGAAAGAAGCAGGCGAGAAGGCCAAGATCGAGCTTTCCACGCAGCAGCAAACAGAAGTAAACCTGCCGTACATTACGGCTGACGCGAGTGGTCCAAAGCACCTCAACATCAAGCTCACGCGTGCCAAGCTGGAGTCGCTGGTTGAGCAGCTCGTTGATCGTACGATCGGGCCCTGCAAGATTGCACTGCAGGATGCTGGTCTGAAAGTAAATGAGATTGACGACGTGATCCTGGTCGGCGGGCAGACACGCATGCCGAAAGTGCAGGAAGAAGTGCAGAACTTCTTTGGCAAGGAGCCGCGCAGGGACGTAAACCCGGACGAGGCCGTTGCCATGGGTGCGGCGATCCAGGGTGGTGTACTGGCCGGCGACGTGAAAGACGTTTTGCTGCTCGACGTTACCCCGCTGTCACTCGGTATCGAAACGCTTGGCGGCGTAATGACCAAGGTTATCGACAAGAACACGACGATTCCGGCGAATGCCGAGCAAGTCTTCTCGACTGCTGATGACAATCAGACTGCAGTAACCATTCATGTGCTTCAGGGTGAGCGCGAACGCTCAGCGGACAATAAGTCACTCGGGCGATTTGACCTGACGGATATTCCGCCGGCACAGCGTGGCATGCCGCAGATTGAGGTCAAGTTCGACATTGATGCGAATGGCATCCTGAATGTGTCGGCCAAGGATAAGGCGACCGGCAAGAGCCAGACGATTGTGATCAAGGCATCCAGTGGACTATCCGATGATGAGATCGAATCGATGGTGTCTGATGCAGAAAGTCATGCTGAAGAGGATCGCAAGTTCCGCGAGCTGGTAGACGCACGTAACCAGGCCGACGGTCTGATCCATGCTGCCGAGAAAACGCTGAGCGATCTCGGCGACAAGGCCAGTAGCGAAGAGCGTTTGCAAATTGAGAATGCGGTTTCGGATCTTAAGTCTGCGCTTGAAGGCGACGACAAAGAGCAGATCGAAGCGAAGACAGCGGCTTTGGGTGAAGCGTCCAGCGGACTTGCACAAAGGCTGTATGAGCAACAGGCCGCAGAGGAAGGAGCGGAACCTTCGGGTGAGTCAGCACCGGCAGATGATGATGTTGTCGACGCTGAGTTTGAAGAAGTTGACGACGACGACTCGAAAGCCAAATAAGATCCCAGCAACCTAATCATGGCGCCGCTTGCGGCGCCTTTTAACGAAGAGCTATGTCCAAACGCGATTTTTACGAAGTACTTGGAGTTTCCAAATCGGCGAATGACGACGAGATCAAGAAGTCGTATCGCCGGCTTGCCATGAAATTTCATCCGGATCGCAATGTGGACGACGAGTCTGCTGAGGCGAAGTTCAAAGAAGCCAAGGAAGCTTACGAGGTACTGAGCAACAGCGAAAAACGTGCGGCCTACGACCAGTTCGGCCACGACGGTCTGAATATGGGGCAGGGCGGCCAGGGAGGCTTCGGCGCTGAGGGCTTTGGCGACATTTTTGGCGACATCTTCGGCGATGCATTTGGCGACATTCTGGGCGGTGGACGCAGACGCGGTCGGCAGGTTTTTCGCGGTGCTGATCTTGGCTACGAGCTAAGGCTGGACCTGGAAAACGCCGTTAGTGGCGACTCAGTCACGATTGATGTTCCTACCCAGGTAGCCTGTGAGCCCTGCAACGGCAGCGGTGCCAAGAAAGGTACCGAGCCGACTACCTGCACGACCTGCCAAGGCGCGGGTCAGGTCCGTATGCAACGTGGCCATTTTTCGGTTCAGCAAGCGTGTCCGGCCTGTAAGGGTGCAGGTACCGTGATTTCTGATCCATGCCCCGAGTGCCATGGGCGCGGCAGAAACCGCAAGACCAAAACTTTATCCGTCAAAGTGCCGGCGGGTGTAGATGATGGTGATCGGATTCGGCTTTCCGGCGAAGGTGAGGCCGGTCGAAACGGCGGCCCGACAGGCGACCTTTATGTGGAAATTCGCACGAATGCCCACAAAATATTTACTCGTGACGGCGCGGATCTCGCCTGCGAGGTTCCGGTCAGCATGGCAACCGCTACGTTGGGCGGCGATGTGGAATTGCCGACTCTAAATGGCAATGTTTCATTGAAAGTTCCGGCCGGGACACAGTCCGGCAAAATTTTCCGGCTACGTGGCAAGGGCGTTATTACTGTTCGTGATCCGCGACCAGGTGATCTGTTTGCTAAAGTGGCGGTTGAGACGCCGGTCAATCTGACGGCAGAACAGAAAGAGATGCTCGAGAAACTGGATGATTCCATTCGGGCTGGCGGCGAAAAGCACAGTCCGCGAGCAGGAGGATGGCTCGATTCAGTCAAGCGTTTTTTCGAACGCATAAGCTAACGGGAGATCCCAGATCGCCAACATTCGCATAGGCATTGCCGGCGCCGGCCGCATGGGCCAGGCGATCGCTCAATCAGTCGAAAGCGCCGACGATCTTGAGCTGGCGGGCATCTGGCAGCGTGGTGGCGCGCTCGACGATGTCCTTAGCGATGCGGATGTCCTGATTGATTTCAGTCTGCCGGAGGCCAATACCGAAGTGTTGCAGGCCGCTCTTGATCATCATCGGCCGCTGGTCTGTGGTGTGAGTGGGCTCAGTGACGATCAGTTGGCTGCATTGCGATCCGCATCCAGCGCGCTACCGATCGTTTTTGACAGAAACATGAGCCAGGGCATCACGGTTCTGAACGATGTCGTCAAACGCGTGGCGGCTTCTCTCGGTGGGGAATTCGATATCGAAATCCATGAAACCCATCATGCCCACAAACTGGATTCCCCGTCCGGAACAGCTTTGCAGCTGGCTGATTCAATCGCTGCGGCTAAAGGCGTAGATCGAGATGCTGCGGGCATCAGTTTTGAGGTCGAACGACGTGGCGATGTTCCCGGGGATCACTGCGTAATACTGGCCAGCCCCACAGAGAAGCTCAGTTTTGGTCACAGCGTCGCGACCCGGCAGGTGTTCGTTGCCGGGGCTTTGCGGGCGGCTCGTTGGCTGGTTGGCAAGCCATCCGGTCTGTACGACATGAGCGATGTCCTGTTCGACGAGCAATAAAATCGAAAAAAGTGCTGTTTGAGTCTGGCGCGAGTTGTCGTGCTTCAGTAAACTACGCCGGATCGCTGGGCGGTCAGCGAACAAACCAGCGGGAGGCCATGTCCTTCCGCTTTTTTGCATCTGAGACCGACGCCCACATGCGATCTTGGTACGCAACTGACTGAGGGTCGCTTTTTTGGGTAAGCCTGCTGTTCTGGCACTGCAAGACGGAACATTATTCCACGGCACATCTGTCGGCGCCGATGGCAAGACCATTGGTGAGGTCGTTTTCAATACTGCGATGACGGGGTATCAGGAAATCCTGACTGATCCCTCGTATTGCCGGCAAATCGTCACTCTGACGTATCCACACATCGGCAATACCGGAACCACAAGTGACGACATGGAGTCGGCATGCACGCACGCGTCTGGCCTGATTATTCGCGACAGCTCACTGGTCAGCAGCAACTGGCGGTCCGAGCGCTCATTTAGTGATTTCCTGAAGCAAGGCGACACCGTTGCGATTGCCGATATCGATACGCGCAGGCTAACGCGTATCATTCGGGAGAAAGGCGCGCAGTCTGGCTGCATCATGAGCGGCGAAGTCGACCCGGATATTGCCATCGAGCACGCGCGTAAATTCCCTGGTATAGCCGGCATGGACCTGGCGAAATTCGTCACGACTGAAGATCAATATCAGTGGTGTCATGGCACTACGTTTGATCGTAAGCCAAGAATTCTGAGCCGGCGCATAGCGCCGTACCATGTCGTCGCCTATGACTTCGGCGTTAAACGCAATATTCTGCGCCTGCTGTCGGACCTCGATTGTCGAATGACCGTTGTGCCGGCCACCACCAGTGCTGAGGAAGTGATCGCGCTGGATCCCGATGGGGTATTCCTGTCGAACGGGCCAGGTGACCCGGAGCCCTGTGATTACGCCATAGCCGCAATTCAGGAGCTGCTTGCGGCTGACATCCCGCTATTTGGAATCTGCCTGGGGCATCAGTTGCTCGGACTGGCAGCTGGTGCCAAGACTACCAAGATGAAGTTTGGGCATCATGGCGCCAATCATCCGGTACAGGATCTCGCCACAGGCCAGGTCCTTATCACAAGCCAGAATCATGGCTTCGCGGTCGACGAGGAGAGTCTGCCGAATAATGTCGAGGCCACCCATCGGTCATTGTTCGACGGCAGCCTGCAAGGAATTACCTTTACCGATCAGTCGGCTTTCGGCTTCCAGGGACACCCGGAAGCGAGCCCTGGGCCGCACGATCTGCTACCGCTTTTCGAGCGCTTCATTTTGAACATGGAAGCCAGGAAAAGCGCGGTGACCAAGACTGTAATTGCAACATAGTTATTTAAAACAATTAGTTAAGATACATACTTAATGAACTTTATTACTGAGACGCATGCCAAAACGAAATGACATCGATAGCATTCTGGTGATCGGTGCGGGCCCAATTGTTATTGGGCAGGCCTGTGAATTCGACTATTCGGGCGCGCAAGCTTGCAAAGCTTTGAAAGAAGAGGGCTTCCGCGTCATATTGGTCAACTCGAACCCGGCGACCATTATGACCGACCCCGAGACGGCCGATGCGATCTACATCGAGCCAGTGCATTGGTCGGCCGTGAAGCAGATCATCGAAAAAGAGCGACCTGATGCGCTGTTGCCGACCATGGGTGGTCAGACTGGCCTCAATTGCGCGTTGGACCTGGTCAGAGAGGGCGTGCTGGAAGAATTCGGCGTGGAATTGATTGCTGCATCGCGCGAAGCAATTGATATGGCCGAAGATCGAGACCTGTTTCGCAAAGCGATGTCAGAGATCGGACTTGAATGTCCGCGTGCAGAGATCGCGCATTCGCTGGATGAAGCGTTGGAGAAACAGCTGGTAGTTGGTTTCCCGACGATTATCCGGCCATCTTTCACGATGGGTGGATCCGGCGGTGGCATTGCGTACAACAAGGAAGAGTTCGAAAAAATCGTCGCGCACGGTCTTGAAATGTCGCCGACAACTGAGGTTTTGCTCGAAGAGTCGGTCATCGGCTGGAAAGAGTTCGAGATGGAAGTGGTGCGTGATCGTAACGACAACTGCATTATCGTCTGTGCGATCGAGAATCTGGACCCGATGGGTGTGCATACCGGAGATTCGATTACTGTAGCTCCGGCGCAAACGTTGACGGACAAGGAGTATCAGCGGCTGCGCAATGCGTCCATCGATGTGCTGCGGAAGATTGGCGTGGAAACCGGTGGTTCCAATGTTCAGTTTGCTATTAATCCGGACGACGGTCGCGTACTGATCATCGAAATGAATCCGCGCGTCTCGCGGTCGTCGGCGCTCGCGTCGAAAGCCACCGGCTTCCCGATTGCGAAGGTGGCCGCGAAATTGGCGATCGGTTACACGCTCGACGAACTTCGCAACGATATTACTGGCGGGGCGACACCAGCGTCATTCGAGCCAAGCATTGATTATGTTGTTACCAAGATTCCGCGCTTCACGTTTGAGAAGTTTCCTGGTGCCAATGATCGTTTGACGACACAGATGAAGTCGGTCGGCGAAGTTATGGCCATGGGTAGAACGTTTCAGGAGTCCTTGCAAAAGGCACTGCGCGGGCTGGAAATTGGTATCACGGGCCTGAACGAAATAACGACACAGCTCAAAACCGCTGAGGACAAAGACCGGCTGCGCAACGAGCTGCGGATGCCAGGCCCGCACCGACTGCAATACGTTGCGGATGCGATGCGGTTGGAATTCAGCTTTGAGGACGTCGCCAAGGCTACCGGCATTGATCGCTGGTTCCTGAGTCAGATCTGGGACGTGCTCATGATGGAAGACGGAATTCAGCAAGGTGGCCGGAAGGGTTTGGATGAAGAGTCTCTGCGCGCTGCGAAACGCAAGGGTTCTTCTGATGCGAGAATTGCCGAGCTTTGCGGCATTGACGAGTCTGAGGTGCGGCAAAAACGCATCGACTACCACATACGCCCGGTATACAAACGCGTTGATACCTGCGCGGCCGAGTTCGCGACAACCACGGCTTACATGTATTCGACCTACGAAGAAGAATGCGAAGCCGAACCGTCAGACGAGCCAAAGATAATGATTCTTGGCGGTGGGCCGAATCGCATCGGGCAGGGTATCGAATTTGACTACTGCTGTGTGCATGCAGCATTGGCGCTCAAAGAGTCTGGCTACGAGACCATCATGGTCAATTGCAATCCGGAAACGGTTTCGACGGACTACGATACGTCGGACAGGCTGTACTTTGAGTCGCTGACCTTTGAAGACGTGATGGAGTTGATCCATAAAGAAGACCCCCAGGGTGTGATCGTGCAGTACGGCGGACAAACGCCGCTCAAGCTTGCCCGTGATCTCGAGGCGGCCGGCGCACCGATAATCGGCACGACACCGGATTCGATCGATCTTGCGGAGGACCGCGAGCGATTTCAGCAGATTGTGGAGTCGCTGGAACTGAAACAGCCACCGAATAGCACTGCGCGGAACAAAGAGGAGGCCCTGCGGCTTAGCGAAGACGTTGGTTTTCCGCTCGTCGTGCGGCCATCTTATGTATTGGGCGGACGAGCGATGGAGGTTGTGCACAGCGAGGACGATCTCGCCGCTTACATGGATGCTGCGATTGACGTTTCCAATGACAGCCCCGTGCTGCTGGATCGGTTCCTGGATCTGGCGACTGAAGTTGATGTTGACTGCATTTGCGACGGTGAGCATGTGCTCATCGGCGGGATCATGGAGCACATCGAGCAGGCGGGCGTGCATTCCGGTGACTCAGGTTGTTCATTGCCTCCGTTCAGCTTGTCGGACGAGTTGCAGGAAGAGCTAATCGAGCAAACCGTAAAGTTGGCCAAAGGATTGCACGTCGTTGGTTTGATGAATGTCCAGTTCGCGATTCAGAACAATATTGTCTATTTGCTGGAAGTGAATCCGCGCGCGTCGCGAACAATCCCATTCGTTTCCAAGGCAACCGGCGTTCCGTTGGCCAAGATTGCCGCCAAAGTAATGGTCGGAGAGTCGTTGGCGCAGCAGGGGTACGTGAACCAGAGAGTGCCTGACTATTTCTCGGTAAAAGAAGCGGTATTTCCGTTCATTAAGTTTCCGGGTTGCGATCCAATACTCGGCCCCGAGATGAAGTCGACCGGCGAGGTGATGGGTGTCGGCAGGTCG
>JBPCXZ010000237.1:0-3619 GCA_051008055.1 Woeseiaceae bacterium | reverse complement strand
GCCGAGCGCATCGTATTTCCGCTGGTCTTGCTGCTGCTGGTTGCGTTGTTGTTACCGTCTGCTGCACCGCTGCTTGGCATGCTCTGCTTTGGCAATCTGATGCGCGAATGTGGCGTCGTCGATCGGCTTTCCGATACAACACAAAACGCGCTAATCAACATCGTCACGATTTTTTTGGGTCTTGCGGTTGGCTCGAAATTGAGTGCAGAGCAGTTTTTGGTGCCAAGTACGCTCGGTATTCTACTGCTCGGCATGGTGGCGTTCGCAATCGGCACAGCGAGCGGCTTGTTGATGGGCAAGCTGCTTAATAAGATTTCCAAGCAACCAATCAACCCGTTGATCGGTGCCGCCGGTGTGTCTGCTGTACCAATGGCAGCACGTGTTGCCAACAAAGTTGGTCTTGAGGCAAACCCACAGAATATCTTGCTCATGCATGCCATGGGTCCAAATGTCGCCGGCGTCATTGGGTCCGCAATCGCAGCCGGCATCATGATAATGCTGACGTCGTGAGTAGCGCGCCAATGGCAGAAGGCCGTTTGGCACAAATTGCGTTTGTACTTTTACTCTTGCTCACCTGGGTCTGCTACCAGCCTGCAATTGATGGTGCGTTTCAACTCGACGATCGCTCCAATCTGCAGGACCTGTCCCGTGTCAGTGATTTTGACAGCGGCGTCAACTTCGCGTTGTCGGGTAGTGCCGGCCCGCTTGGTCGGCCGATCGCTCTCGCAACCTTTGCTGCACAGGCCGCGGCATGGGGTGACGGCGCAGGTGCATTTCTGCGAGTCAATATCCTGATACACCTGCTCAACGCAGTGTTGCTGGCATTCTGCGTGTTTCGATTGTCTATCTTGCAGTCATTTAGCCGTGATAAGGCCATGACAAACGCCGTTCTGGTCGCTGGCGTCTGGATGTTGATGCCCTTGCTTGCGACTGCAAGCCTGTTGGTTGTGCAGCGCATGGCGACGCTCAGTGCGACATTCATGCTTATTGGTCTGGCCGGTTACCTGATTGCCAGGAACCGGATCGACGACGCGCCAAAGCAAGCAGTACTGTGGATGAGTATCAGTCTTGGCGGTGGAACGCTGCTGGCGATTCTTTGTAAGGAGTCCGGGCTGCTGCTGCCGGTGTTTGTGCTTGTCCTTGAAGCGACGATTCTGAGGTCGCCTGAAGGAATACAGCGCAGGCTTTGGCGGATCTGGCAGGCAATATTTCTCGGCACACCGTTACTCTTCATCGTCGTTTACCTGGCTACCAGCGTGCCTTATTTAGAAGCGCTAGAGCTGCGCCGCGGATTTACAGGCGGCGAGCGACTGATGACACAAGCCAGCCTGTTGTGGGTGTATTTGTACAAGGCAGTTATTGGAAATCCCAATTCGCTGGGCGTGTTTCAGGATGCACCGGGCGTCGCGGATAGCTTGTGGCATTGGAAGACACTGCTCGCTTGCAGTTCCTGGCTGGTATTGGGCATCGGTGCAATCCTGTATCGGCGGCGCTGGCCGTTGTTCTCACTAGCTGTACTCTGGTATCTGTCAGGTCATCTGATCGAGTCGACGGTCATTGCGCTTGAGTTGTACTTCGAACATCGCAATTACCTTGCGATTATCGGCCCGATATTCGCATTGAGCAGCTTTGTGCTAATGCGAGAACGTCGTATTCGACTGCCAGGTATCGGCGTCGCCGTGACATTTATCGTCCTTAGCGCATATTCAACTTTCGTATTTGCGTCACTTTGGGGCGAGCCGTCGATGGCTTCAAGACATTGGGCTATTCGATATCCGGATTCTGTGCGTGCAGTAAGCACAATGGCCAGCTATCAACTTGCAGAGGAAGGTCCGGTTCGCGCGATCGAAACACTGGGTGCTTTCGTGGCACGAAACCCTAAGCACGCGTACTTGAGTATTCAACAGTTGAACCTGCTTTGCCGAATAGCGCCTTCTGGAAACTACAGCGTCATAACGGAGCAGCTGCGACAAAAGTTGCCGTCTGTCGATTTTACGTACACGGCGGGCACGATGCTGTCACAGTTATCCGACGCAGTTCGTTCGACAGAATGCGCATGGCTGGACACAGATACTGTGGTTCAGCTTGCTGAAGTGCTGCGGAGCAACCCGCGTTACGTAAAGGATGCAACTTACAATCAGTTCCACCAGAAGTTGCTAGCTTCTATAGCCCGGCAAAGAGGTGATCACGAGTCGGTCCTTGTTCATTTAAGTTCGGCGATAAACTATCGGCCGTCGGCGGAGTTGAATCTGATGATGGTCACCACGCTGGTGGATGTTGGTCAATTTTCTGCCGCACGGGATTTTATGGACGATGCAAGGCAAGCTGCGCCAGCAAACCCTTTGCGAGCGGCGAAGTGGCATCGTGACCTCGATGAGCTGGTTGTGTATGTTGATGAATCGGAGAAAGTAAGGCAATGACAGTAGAAACCCAGTCTGTAGCGCTTTCAATAATCATTCCGGCAAAGAATGAGGCTGAGGCAATCGGCGACGTCGTCAGCCTGGCCAAAACCGAGTTTCCGGATGCCGAAATCCTCGTTGTAGATGATGGCTCTGAAGACGAAACTGCTCGTGTCGCTGAAGCTGCAGGCGCCGTTGTTTTGCGCCATCCTGAAAGCATCGGCAATGGTGCAGCCGTCAAGAGCGGAGCTAGAGCGGCCCGGGGCGAGATTCTGGCGTTCATGGATGGCGACGGACAGCATGATCCCCGCAATCTAGGCATTCTGCTGGCAAAACTCGACGAGGGTTACCAAATGGCCGTCGGTGCGCGCGATTCAGGCTCGCATGCAAGTGTCGGGCGTCTATTCGCGAATGGTATTTACAACGAAATCGCGTCAAAGCTGAGTGGTCGTAAGATTCTCGATCTGACATCGGGGTTTCGAGCTGTACGGGCTGATCTCTTCAGGCAATTTCTGTATCTCTTGCCGAACGGATTTTCCTATCCGACAACAATCACTATGGCTTTCCTGCGCTCAGGGTTTCCTGTTTGTTTCGAGCCTATCAAGGTCGCTGATCGCGTTGGCAAGAGCCACATTCGGCCGATTCGTGACGGAATTCGGTTCATGGTTATCATTTTCAAGATCGCGACCTTGTACGCGCCGCTGAAAATATTCCTGCCGACCAGCGGCCTGTTCTTTCTGGTCGGTGTGAGTTACTACGCCTACACGTTCTCGACCATGGGCCGGTTCACCAATATGAGTATGCTGTTGCTAAGCGCCAGTGTGATCATATTCCTCATTGGACTTATCTCAGAACAGATAACCGCGCTAACCTACCGACAGTCCTGACATAGGTATTGAAATGACCAGATCCATCATTGCACTCATTGCGGTGTCTCTTGCTGGTATTGCAGTGGCCTCGGAAGAGGCTAGTTTTAAAGCCGCAGACGGCGTACAAATTTTCGGTGATGTATATGCAAGCCCTCGCGGCGAGCGCGAACCGGTCATTTTGTTGTTTCATCAGGCAGGCAGTGATGCGCGCGGTGAATACACAGTTATCGCCGAACGTCTGCAGAAAAACGGTTACAACGTTATCGCCATTGATCAACGTTCCGGCGGTGATCGATTCGGCGGCGTGAATCGCACCATGGCAGGCCTCGAAGACAAAGAAATCGGCTATTG
>JBPCXZ010000236.1:0-22964 GCA_051008055.1 Woeseiaceae bacterium | reverse complement strand
GTGTCAGCTGGATCGACGCACCAGAGATAACCTGGTGAGCCTCAAGACCATACTGAACGTCGATTACGCCGGCCGATATTACTTCAACCTGATCAACGTATTTGCCGACGATTTCGTCTGATGCGGCCAAACCGGCGGTCGCGTTATCACCAGGCAGCGAACCGCGGTCCTGGAAGTATTCCGTTACCGCAGCCTTGGCGCCACCGGACAGGTTCAATCCCTCAGAAACCTGGGCGCGAATCGTGTAATCCTGATACGCAGGAATAGCGATTGCCGCCAGGATGCCGATAATCGCCACGACGATCATCAGTTCGATCAATGTAAAACCTTGTTGCTTCTTCATTTGTCTGTCTCCATGAAAATGAAAGTAAATAAATAAACGGCGATGTCGCCAGTACGATATATAAAGCAAGCACCGTGCCAAGATGAACTGAATCACCGCAACTATCAGATTTATAAGTGATTTTAGGATTCCAGGGGTTCGCCGAACTGTGGGCATCGGCGTGTAACTCGACTGCTTTCTGACGCTGGTTGTCACTTCCTGACAAAAATTGTCACAACCTGTTGGTCAAAGGTGACGCTGTTTATGTCACAAGCGCAGGAATCTACTCGATGCCGAGTTTCTTGATGCGATACCTGAGTTGTCGAAACGACAGGCCAAGTAACTTGGCGGCCGCTGTTTTGTTATAGCGCGTCTTTTCCAGCGCGTCGACAATGGCCTGGCGTTGCACGTCTTCGACCTGGTTGCTCAGATCCGTACTGGTAAATATCGGTGGTTCATCAATACCGCCGGTGGCTTCACGCATATGCAAGTCCGACTCTGAAATCTTGCCGGTGGTGCACAGTGTTACGGCCCGCTCCAGCATGTTTTCGAGCTCTCTTACATTGCCGGGAAATGAGTATCCGCCCAAAGCGCTGCTAGCGCTGCCGTCAAGTTTTGCGGTCGCGTCAAGCTTGGTCAATATATGATTCGCGAGGTCGATGACGTCGTCGCCGCGATCACGCAGCGCCGGCACGTGCAGTTCGATAACGTTGATTCGGTAATAGAGGTCTTCGCGAAAATCGCCGTCGCTCACCATTTTCGACAAATTCTTGTGGGTGGCCGACAAAATACGTGCGTTGGCCGGCTTTTCCTCAGCGGCACCGACCGGCCGAACCGTTTTTTCCTGAATTACCCGGAGTAGCTTGACCTGCATCGACAATGGCAAGTCGGCGATTTCATCCAGGAACAGGGTACCGCCGTCGGCACTCTGAATAAGGCCTTCCTTGTCACTGACCGCGCCTGTGAAACTCCCCTTGCGATGACCGAAGAATTCGCTCTCCATCAATTCGCTGGGAATGGCGCCACAGTTCACTGGCACGAAAGGGCCGTCAGATCGCGGTCCGCTGTCATGGATCAGGCGGGCAACGAGTTCCTTGCCGGTGCCGGACTCACCCGAGATGTGCACCGGCGCCTGTGAGCGCGAGACCTTGTCGATCATATCGCGTAGCTCGAGCATGGCCGGCGAATTGCCCAATAGCCGTGACGGCTGCTCGGGCTGTTCTCCTTCGACCTTCAGTGCATTCTCAACGATGTTGCGCAGGTGACTCAGGTCCAGGGGTTTGGAAATGAAGTCAAAAGCACCCAGCTTGAGCGCTTGAACCGCCGTTTCGACGTTGCCATGTGCGGTGATCACCGCGACGGGCATTTCATTGGCATTGGACTGAATCCACTCGACGAGTTCCAGGCCGTCACCGTCGGGCAGACGCATGTCTGTCAGACAGATATCGAATTTTTTCTTATTCAACAAGGCACGTGCTGCGGCCAGATCAGCTGCTGACTCGGCCTGAATATCCATACGTCCGAGCGTCAGAGTGAGCAACTCGCAGATATCCGGTTCGTCGTCGACCACCAGCGCTTGATGTTTGTTCATGCTGCGGTACCTGCATCCCATCGATCGGGGTCGGTAAATACAATGCGAAAGATACTGCCACCACCAGGCCGGTCAAGGTAGAGCAACGTCGCACGGTTCAATTCGCAGAGCTCGCGGGAGATGTACAGGCCGAGCCCCGTGCCGCCCTGACGTTCCGTATAAAATGGCTCAAACATCTTTTCAGCGGTTGCTGAATCGACTCCAAGACCGTGATCCAGGACTTCAACAAAAGGTCGTCCCTGGCCTTGCATGCGACCTGCCTGGATTTCGACCATGATGCCACCGGTTTCACTTGCGTACTTGATCGCGTTATCGCACAGGTTCCACAACACCTGCCGCAGGTGGCTGGGGTCCATACGCACTTCGAGATCATCGTCAATCTCGCCGATGGTGAATTCGCCTTCCTGTAATTCGAGCGTACGCGAAAACTCGTCTGAGAATTCCTGTAGCCAGGAACGTAACGTCAGGCGTTCGGGCCGACTCGTTTCACGACGAGACAGCTGCAGCATGTTGTCGATTATGTGACTGACTCTGCTCGAATGCGTCTTAATGATCTCTGTTAGACGCAAGTCTGCTTCCGGTATATCAGCTTCAGCCAGCAACTGGGCGGCATGGCTCATCGCCCCGACAGGGTTTCGAATTTCATGCGCAATGCTCGCGCTGAGGCGGCCTAGTGACGCCAATTTAGACTGCTGCACGCGTTCGTTCATTAAACTGGCGTCCTCGAGAAATACCAGGACAGGACCGCTACGAATACCGTCTTTGCCAAGCGGTGCCAGGTGCGCGGTAATTGGCAGATTATTACTGGACGAAATTACGCTAAATTCAGGGTGCGAAGCGAGATCCGGGTCCTGTCGCCAGCGAGCCATGTAGTCGGCCAGCGGTTCGAATACTTTCTGCAGTGGTAAGCCGCTGACTTCATGGGATGTGCCGAGTAGCTGGGTCGCGGAGGTATTGCCGAGCCGCACATCATCGTTGGCGTCCAGAACGAGGATGCTTTCTCGCAGGTGCTGCACAATGTATTCGTTCAGCTGGGACAGATTTCTAAGGTCGACGCCGCGCTGTCGTGCCAGCGCTTCACTAGCCTGTATCCGCCGGCCCAATGGTCGGGTCGCCAGGGCCATGGCGAAAATGATCGCACTGACGATGCCAGCCGCCGGATAATTTGCATCTGAACCCGCACCGCTAAGCTGTGAGTAGAGGCGCTCGCCCAGTATGGCAAATGTTGCGAGGGCGGCCAGAATCATCGGGAATTGTAATGGCAGGACCAGGCTGCCTGCGCCGATAAATATGATTAGCAGTCCGCCCAGACCACTCTCGATGCCGCCGCTGGCGTGCATCAAAATGACGATCGCGACAATATCAACGATAGACTGGGTGACCGACTGCGCTCCCAGTGGCAGCCACCGCTTATACAGGGACAAGACGGATAAGACCGCGAACACTAGGTATCCGGCCGCGGTCGCTGAAAACAGTGCGGGATTCTGCTCCCCGAATACACGTGGTTCGCCACCTGCGAAGAACAACGCCAGCAGGCCGACGGCAACCAGTACGCGGATCGCGTTCAGGGTCGTCAAAACACGCCAGGTCAGATCAGGTTCGTCGGTGGCGCGTTGCAGCAATGCGTCGCGGCTGCCTCGAAAGGTCTGTCGTAATTTGGGATCAGCGTCTGCCTGACTCATGTGGTGATTGTTGCCTTTTGTGGTACTTGTGTGCAATTGCTTTTGCGTCCACCCAAGCTTTGCTCCAAAATACGGCGGATTTTGTGCGCTACGGCACATTTCCTGACAATAAAGAAAAGCGAGCCATGAATCTCCACGAATATCAATCAAAACGGCTGTTTGCCGAGTACGGCATCCCTGTGCCACGCGGCATTCCGGTTAAGAGTCCAAATGCGGCGGTAGACGCGGCAAAAGATCTCGGCGGCGAGCTTTGGGTCGTCAAAGCGCAGGTTCACGCCGGCGGGCGCGGCAAGGCCGGCGGCGTCAAGCTGGCCAAGACGTACGATGAGGTTCGCAGCTATGCCAAGGGCATGCTGGGCACCCAGCTGGTCACACATCAGTCGGGCCCGGAGGGCTTGCCCGTCAACGTCGTCTACATTGAGTCCGGTTCTGACATCGATCGGGAGTTGTACCTGTCGATGCTGGTCGACCGCGAGGTCAGCCGGGTATCGTTCATTGCGTCGGCGGCCGGTGGCATGGATATTGAGAAGGTTGCGGCGGAAACGCCTGAAAAAATATTCACAGTCGCTATTGCTCCTGATGCCGGGTTACAGGATTTTCAGGCTCGCCAACTTGCATTCGGGCTTGGACTGGACAAGAAGCAGATGCGCCAGTTCGGCGACCTCGTCAAGAAATTGTACAAGCTCTACGACGAGTGTGATGCCAGCCTGGTGGAGATAAACCCGCTGATCGTCACCACAGCCGGCGATGTTGTAGCGCTTGACGGCAAGATCAATATTGATAGCAATGCGCTGTACCGGCAGCCCAAACTGGTTGAACTGCGTGACATCACGCAGGAAGACGACAAGGAACGCGAGGCTGCTGCGCATGATTTGAATTACGTTTCACTCGACGGCGACATTGCTTGCATGGTGAACGGTGCAGGCTTGGCCATGGCGACGATGGATCTGATCAAGTTGCACGGCGGTGAGCCGGCTAACTTCCTGGACGTTGGCGGCGGTGCGACTAAAGAACGCGTCGCTGAAGCGTTTAAGCTGATTCTTTCGAACGTCAACGTGACCGCAATTCTTGTCAATATATTCGGCGGTATTGTGCGCTGCGACCTGATTGCAGAGGGAATTATCGCTGCAGTTAAAGAAGTAGGCGTTAGTGTTCCGGTAGTCGTGCGACTTGAAGGAACTAATGTAGAAAAGGGCCGCGAACTGTTGGCCAATAGTGGCCTGGACATCATTTCGGCCGACGATCTGACGGACGCAGCGAAGAAAGTCGTCGCTGCGGCCAGCTGAAGAGCAGGACTAATGAGTATTCTCGTTAATAAAGACAGCAAGATTATTTGCCAGGGCATAACCGGAAGCCAGGGTACGTTCCATTCACAACAATGCCTCGACTACGGAACACAAATTGTCGGTGGCGTGACACCTGGCCGCGGTGGACAAGAGCACATCGGTGTTCCTGTCTTTGACACCATGCGGGAAGCTGTGGATCAGACCGGTGCTGATGTCAGCATGATCCTCGTGCCGCCGCCCTTTGCGGCTGATGCGATTCTGGAGGCGGCGGATTCGGGCGTGGAGCTCATCGTTTGCATCACAGAAGGCATTCCGGTGATGGACATGGTTCGCGTCAAATCGGCTCTGCGCGACAGTAATTGCCGCCTGATCGGGCCAAACTGTCCGGGAATCATCACGCCAGAGCAGTGCAAGATTGGCATCATGCCCGGCTTCATTCACAAACCCGGGCGAATTGGCGTGGTATCACGCTCCGGTACGCTGACCTATGAAGCGGTATACCAGACCACGGTTAACGATTTGGGACAGACGACCTGTATCGGTATTGGTGGCGACCCCGTACGTGGCATGAATTTTATCGACTGCCTTGAGTTATTCGAAGCTGATCCAGACACCGATGGCGTCATCATGGTTGGCGAAATTGGCGGTACGGACGAAGAGGCTGCGGCCGAATTCATTCAGTCGAATTTTTCCAAACCCGTTGTAGCTTACATCGCCGGTGTGACTGCACCGCCGGGCAAACGCATGGGCCATGCTGGCGCTATTGTTGCTGGCGGCAAGGGCACAGCAGCCGACAAATTTAAAGCATTGGACGCTGCCGGCGTCGCGACCGTCAGGTCGCCCGCAGAGTTGGGCAGTAAAATGCTGGAGATAATCGGCTAAAAAGTTATGACCGACACGCTTAGAATCGCCCTGGCACAGATCGACCTGGCCGTCGGCGACGTCGCCGGCAATACAGCAAAGATTCTTGAATATGCGGATCGCGCCCGTGACGAGCTGCAAGCGGATCTCGTTATTTTCCCGGAGCTCAGTGTCTGCGGCTATCCGCCGGAGGACCTGTTGTTTCATGCCGGCTTGCGCATGCGTACAGAACAGGCGATGTCGCAAATACTGGACTCAGTGCGCGGGATAGCGATCCTGGTCGGCTTCCCTGAGTATGTTGACGACGATATTTATAACAGTTGCGCCGTGTTGCAGGACGGCGAAGTGCTCTGTACGTATCGCAAACAACTCTTACCTAATTACAGCGTCTTTGATGAAGAACGCTATTTTGCGAAAGGGCGGGATGCGTCAGTTTTTCGAATCAATGGCATTGCGGTTGGCCTGACCATCTGTGAAGACATTTGGCGTGCCGGTCCTACCAACCTGGCGCGTGCCGCAGGCGCCGAGTGCATCATTTCAATCAATGGGTCGCCGTACGAGCTTAATAGCCAGCAGCGTAGAGAGGATACGGTGCACGCTCGCCTGCAGGACGCCGGTGTGCCGATGATCTACCTGAACATGGTTGGCGGGCAGGACGAACTGGTGTTCGACGGCGGATCATTTGCCATGCAAAGTAATGGCGATATCGCTTTTCGGGCAGCTGCGTTTGACGAATGTCTCGAGTGCATCCAACTGACCGGTGCTGGCGGTGGCGTCGAGATCGAGCAGGCGGGTGTCGTTGAGCCAATGCAAACCGAGGAGTCCGTGTATCGTGCCTTGGTCACCGGAACGCGCGACTACGTTGAAAAACACGGATTTCCCGGCGTTGTGATCGGTTTGTCGGGAGGCATCGATTCCGCACTGGTATTGGCAATTGCCTGCGACGCTTTGGGTGCTGAGCGCGTGCGCGCCGTCATGATGCCGTTTCGCTACACGTCGACAATGAGCCAGGAAGACGCGCAGGCGGAAGCATCTCTGCTGGGGGTGCAATACGACGTGGTGCCGATAGAACCCATGTACACCGCAACGACGACGCAGCTTGCCGAGGTGTTTGCAGGCCTTGCAGAAGATGTGACCGAGGAAAATATTCAAGCGCGCTGTCGCGGCTTGTTGCTGATGGCGATATCCAACAAAACGGGCAGCATGTTGTTGACGACCGGCAACAAGAGTGAAATGGCAGTTGGCTACGCAACCTTGTACGGCGACATGGCGGGAGGCTTCGCGCCAATCAAGGACTGCAGCAAGACTCTCGTTTATCGCCTGGCGCGCTACCGCAACTCGTTGTCAGAAGTCATACCGGAGCGCGTGATTACCAGACCACCATCGGCTGAACTGCGGCCGGACCAGAAAGACAGCGACTCGCTGCCAGACTACAGTGTGCTTGATCCGATTCTGGAGGCTTTCATCGAAGAAGACCTTTCAGTTAAAGAGATCGTTGCCCGCGGCTTCGAACGCGACACGGTTATTCGCATCCTGGGAATGGTTAAGAGCAACGAGTACAAGCGCCGCCAGGCGCCGCCCGGAGTTCGTATCAGCAGTCGCGCGTTCGGCAGAGACTGGCGTTACCCGATCACATCCGGTTACAAGTTTCCCGAAGAGGCCTAGCTTCCGTCGCTGAAGTTCGTAGCAATAACCCGGCGTGTATCGGCAGCCATTTCTGCCATACCGAGTTCGTCGTAGGCTTCGGCCATGATTTCCAGCGACCTCTCATTGCCAGCTGCACCGTTGTAATCCTCGAGTGCTCGTTGCGCACGAGTCAGAGCAGCTACAAAAGCGCCTCGCCGCAGGTAGAAATCGGCGACGTGATTCTCATACGCAGACAAACGGTTCTTGATGAAGACCATGCGTTGCTCAGCATCGGCCGCGTAGTCGCTGGCCGGGTATCGCTCGACCAGGCGGCGAAACGATGCATATGAGAGGTCGACGTCTTTTGGCGGACGCGCGCTGACATCTTTGTTAAAGCGTCTTTCAAGAAGGCCGGCATCCTGCTCAAAGTAAGCCAGGCCTTTGACGTACAGTGCGTAGTCGACTCGCGGGTGAATCGGGTTCTCACGCATAAAGGCGTCGGCTGTTTCGACAGCCTGTTCTTTCTGACCTGCCTTGTAATAGGCGTACATCATTTCCAGCTGGATCTGGCGACTCAAGTCGCTGAAAGGGTAACGAGCCTGAATGGCCTCGTAGATCTGTAATGCTCGGTTGTAGCTACCGCCAGCAACGTAATCCTGTGCCTGCTCGTAGGCCTCAGTCAGGCTCTGAATCTCGGTCTGGATCTCATCTTTCGCACAAGCGCCCAGCCACGCGGCGACAAAAACTACCGCCAGCAGGCGGCCGCCACGTAAAATCTTGCGTAAAAAGGGGGTGTTTCTTTTCAACGAATTTCTGCCTATTTCTGTCACAGGGCCTTTCCGGTCGGCGAGTATACCGTAGACTTGGCACCACAATGAATGTTGCCGAAAAAGTTCTGACTATTCCTGACGACTGCGCCGGTCTTCGCTTGGACCAAGCTCTGGCCCGTATGTTTCCGGAGTTTTCGCGAAGCCGCCTGAAGGCGTGGTTGCTGGCCGGGTCTATCACTGTGGACGGGGTTTCGCCCCGGCCGCGCGACGAGGTTTTGGGCGGGGAGACGGTGGCCCTGCGGGTCGAGCCAGAGGCGGCCGTGGCCGCAAAGCCCGAGCCAATCGCACTGGATGTCGTGTACGAAGACGACGCACTAATGGTAATCAACAAGCCGGTCGGGCTTGTTGTCCATCCCGGCGCCGGCAATCCTGGGGGCACACTAATGAATGGCCTGCTGAACCATGCCGCGGAGCTCGAGCAGCTGCCGCGGGCGGGAATTGTGCACCGGTTGGACAAAGACACCAGCGGCTTGCTGTTGATCGGCAAGACGCTGCAAGCACACACGGCGCTGGTGCGACTGCTTGCCGACCGCGAGATTTCTCGCAACTACCTGGCTGTGTGCAACGGCGTATTGACCGGCGGCGGTACAATCGACGAACCCATAGGACGGCACCCGGTTGACCGCAAACGCATGTGCGTGCGCCCGGAAGGCAAGCCGGCCATTACGCGGTATACCGTCAAAGAGCGTTTTGCGGCACACACATATATAAGTGTGGTTCTGGAAACCGGCCGGACTCACCAGATTCGTGTGCACTTCGCCCATCGCCGCCACGCATTGCTCGGTGATCAGACTTATGGCGGCCGGCTGGCCCTGCCAGCCGGTGCCGGCGAATCAGTAGTCGCGCTGCTCAGGAGTTTTCGTCGTCAGGCTCTGCATGCGACCAAACTTGAATTCGCACACCCGGTCAGCGGTGAAGAAATGCGACTCGAAGCGGCGCCACCCGACGATTTTCAGTCAGTGTTGCGTACGCTTAGAGAGGACAGCAACCAGTGAGTGACAGGATGTTGCTTGCGGATTGGCCGGCGCCCGCCAATATCGTGGCTGGAACCACGACGCGTGAAGGTGACGAATCCGATTTGCCGGCGGAGCCAAGCTGGCTGCGGCAGGTTCATGGCAACCGTGCCGTGACGCTCGGCTCGAGTGATTTTGGCGATGCGGAACCAGAGGCTGATGCGGTCATTGGCAGGCAAAGCGGCAATCTGTGCGTGGTTCGCACGGCGGACTGCCTGCCGGTCCTGGTGTGCGCCCGTGACGGCTCCGAAATTGCAGCTATTCACGCCGGCTGGCGTGGGCTTGCCGCCGGCGTTATCGATGCCACAGTGGCGAAGATGTCGACAGCGCCTGCAGAATTGCTCGCCTGGTTAGGACCCGCGATCTCACAGCCATGCTTTGAGGTCGGTGCCGAAGTACGCGAAGCATTTGTAGCGGCTGGCTTCGATGCTGCTAATCGCTTCGAGCAGAACCCTGCCGGGCGTTGGCAGGCCGACCTGTTTGGGCTTGCGGCGGACCGACTAGAGGCCATCGGTGTCGCCGGCGTTTACGGCGAACGCCGTTGCACTTTTGCGAATCCGGCGCTGTATTTCTCGTATCGCCGTGACGGATCGACCGGCCGCCTGTTGAGCTTCGTGTATCGCAAATAACAGAAAGCAGGAAACGCCTTGAAATAGCGTGTTTTGGCGCTATTTCTGGGTGAGTTTGGGAGCCGGCGTGTCCGGCATGAGAGATTTCAATGCGTATCGATAAATTGACCAGCAAATTTCAACTGGCGCTGAGTGATGCTCAGTCATTGGCCGTTGGACAGGATCACCAGCTCATCGAACCAGCGCACGTTATGGTTGCGCTGCTCGACCAGCAGGGTGGCTCTGTGCGTGGCCTGCTCACAAAGTCGGGCGTCAATGTAAACCTGTTGCGCTCGCAGCTTGGCGACGCCGTTGACCGCTTGCCAAAAGTAGAAGGCACCGGCGGCGAAGTACATATTGGCAACGACCTGACAAAGCTGTTCAACCTCACGGACAAGCTGGCGCAGGAGCGCAGCGACCAGTTTATTTCGAGCGAATTATTCGTCCTTGCGGCAATGGACGACAAGTCGCCGTTACTGGCTGTTATGCAGCAGGCTGGGGCTGTTCGCGGCGCCATTGAGAAAGCGATTGAGGAGCTTCGGGGTGGCCAACAGGTCAATGACCCGAATGCCGAGGACACACGCCAGGCGCTCGAGAAATACACCATCGACCTGACCGAGCGCGCCGAACAGGGCAAGCTGGATCCGATCATTGGGCGTGATGACGAGATCCGTCGCACAATTCAGATACTGCAGCGGCGCACGAAGAACAATCCAGTGCTGATTGGTGAACCCGGCGTTGGCAAGACCGCAATTATCGAAGGCCTGGCGCAGCGCATCGTCAACAATGAAGTGCCGGAAGGTCTGCGCGGTAAGCGCATCCTGTCGCTGGACATGGGTTCATTGATTGCTGGTGCGAAATTTCGCGGTGAATTCGAAGAGCGCCTCAAAGCCGTCTTGAGTGACCTGTCCAAGCAGGAAGGGCAAGTCATCCTGTTTATCGATGAGCTGCACACCATGGTTGGCGCGGGCAAGGCCGAAGGCGCGATGGACGCGGGCAACATGCTGAAACCGGCACTGGCACGCGGCGAGTTGCATTGCGTGGGAGCGACCACGCTGGACGAATATCGGCAGCACCTTGAAAAAGATGCAGCGTTGGAGCGCCGCTTTCAGAAAGTTTATGTCGGCGAACCAACGGTTGAAGATACGATCGCAATTCTGCGTGGACTGAAAGAGCGTTACGAAGTGCACCATGGGGTTGAAATCACGGACCCGGCGATCGTCGCCGCGGCAACGTTATCGCATCGCTACATCTCCGATCGGCAATTGCCGGACAAGGCGATCGATTTGATCGATGAAGCTGCATCGCGAATACGCATTGAAATAGATTCGAAGCCCGAAGCGATGGACAAACTGGAGCGTCGCGTTATCCAGCTCAAGATTGAACGCGAGGCGTTGAACAAAGAATCGGATGACGCGTCGCGCAAGCGCCTCGATGATATTGAAGCCCAGCTCGCAGATCTCGAGAAGGAATACGCAGATCTCGAGGAGGTCTGGGTGGCCGAGAAAGCCGCCATGCAGGGTGCTACACATATTAAGGAAGAAATTGAGCGGGCCAGGCTTGAGCTCGAGACCGCGCATCGCGCTAATGATCTGGCGCGCATGTCAGAGCTGCAGTATGGCCGCCTGCCCGAGCTTGAAAAGCAACTGGAGGATGCCCTGCAGGCCGAAGATCAGGAAACCACTTTGCTGCGCAACAACGTTACAGATGAAGAAGTAGCAGAGATAGTTTCCAAGTGGACCGGCATTCCGGTTTCGAAAATGCTGGAAGGCGAAAAAGAAAAATTGCTGCAGATGGAGGCTTCGCTGCAAGAACGTGTGGTCGGCCAGGACGAGGCGGTCACCGCGGTTGCCAACGCGATCCGGCGTTCGCGCGCAGGACTTTCAGATCCCAAGCGGCCGATTGGCTCGTTCCTCTTCCTGGGCCCGACCGGGGTCGGCAAGACCGAACTGACCAAGGCACTGGCCAATTTCATGTTCGACACCGACGAGGCGATTGTTCGACTCGATATGTCCGAATTCATGGAAAAGCACTCGGTGGCAAGGCTCATCGGCGCACCGCCAGGCTATGTCGGTTACGACGAAGGTGGCTACCTGACAGAAGCAGTGCGCCGCCGACCATACTCGGTGATTTTGCTTGACGAGGTCGAGAAAGCGCATCCAGATGTGTTTAACGTCTTGTTACAAGTACTGGATGACGGTCGATTGACCGACGGCCAGGGACGCACCGTCGATTTTCGCAATACGGTCATCGTCATGACGTCGAACCTGGGGTCACAAATGATCCAGGAGATGACGGGCGAGGATCAGTACGACGCAATGAAGTCGGCTGTGATGGAAGTTGTTGGTACGCATTTTCGACCTGAGTTTATTAACCGTGTCGATGACGTCGTGGTCTTCCACCCACTCAGTCGCGAACACATTCGCCTGATTGTCGATATCCAGCTTGGTTACCTGCACGAGCGACTGGCGGAACGAGATATGCAGCTGACTTTGACTGACGCTGCGCGCGATCGGCTGGCCGATGCGGGATTCGACCCTGTCTATGGCGCGCGGCCGTTAAAGCGCGCGATTCAACAGCAGATCGAGAATCCGTTGGCGAATGAGATACTGCAAGGCAGGTTCGGTCCTGGCGACAGTATCGAAATCGGAGTGGATGACGATGGCCTGCAATTTCAGAACGCTGCCTAATCGACAGCCGATGCCTATATAATGCGCCGACCATGAAGGAGTAAGACGCTTGCCGATTTACGCATACGCCTGCAAAAAATGTGATCACACCCTCGATGCGCTGCAGAAGATCGCAGACGCCCCGCTGGTGGACTGCCCGTCCTGTGGTGAGGCGAGCTTGAAGCGTCTGCTATCTGCGCCGCGTTTTCGTCTGAAAGGGCAGGGCTGGTACGAAACGGACTTCAAGAAGGATAACCAGCGCAATATTGCAGGCGACAAGGACAATACGAAAAAGGACAGCAAGAAAGACAGCAAAGCGATCGAAAAATCCTCCAGTAAAAAGAGTACGGCCTGATGAAAAGAATTCGTCGCTACCTGGTTGCTGGAATTCTGGTGTGGTTGCCGCTGGGCGTCACGCTGCTGTTGATCAATTTCCTGGTCGGAGTCATGGATCGTACGCTTGGCCTGGTCCCGCTCGCGTACCGACCGGAAACCTGGCTAGGCTTCCCGATTCCGGGACTCGGCGTCATATTGACGATCATCATTCTGCTGGTTACTGGCGTGCTGGTCGCCAACATTGTCGGTCGCAGTGTCATCGGTGGCTGGGAGTCACTACTCGAACGCATTCCGATCGTCCGGTCGATCTATTCGGCAGCCAAAAACTTCACGGAAATCGTATTCTCGGACTCGGGTAAGGCCTTCAAGAAAGTATTGCTCGTGCAATACCCACGCAAGGGAATTTATACGCTGACGTTCCAGACCGCTACAGAGATGGGTGAGGTGCAGGGTCGTACCGGTGAGGACGTTGTTTGCTGTTTCGTGCCAACAACGCCAAACCCGACCTCGGGGTTCATCATCATCGTCCCGAAAGAAGACACGATCGAGCTCGACATGTCGGTCGATGAAGCGGCCAAGCTCGTAATGTCTTTGGGTGTTGTTGTGCCAACCTGGAACAAAGATCGGACCAAAGAATTACCGCTGAAAATGCCCGACGAGTAACCCTGGAGACGCCATTCAGGGCTGTCTTTCGTGGTTGTATATTGGCGGGTCAGGTCGTAAGATGCGCGGCTCTTTCGATGTGCCAGAACGCCGGAAATAACCATGCGAAGCCACTATTGCGGACAAATTGACGAATCTCTGATTGGTGAGGAGATCTCTGTGTGTGGCTGGGTGCATCGCCGGCGCGATCACGGGGGCGTGATCTTTATTGACCTGCGCGACCGGGAAGGCTTGCTGCAGGTCGTATTCGACCCGGATCGGCCCGAGATTTTCGCCCAGGCCGAGCGTATTCGCGGCGAGTTCGTACTGGCTGTAAAAGGTGTTGTTCGGCAGCGTCCGGAAGGCACGATCAACCCGAACATGGCGACGGGTCAGATCGAAGTGCTGGCGCATGAGCTGACGATTTTGAACCGGTCCGAAACGCCGCCGTTCCACCACGATGAAAACGCCAATGAAGAGCTGCGCCTGACGTATCGCTATCTGGACCTCAGACGCGAAGAAATGCTTGGCAATCTTCGCCTGCGTCACCGGGTAACGATGGCGATGCGCGAGTACCTGGACGGCAATGGTTTCGTGGATGTGGAAACTCCGATGTTGACGCGAGCGACGCCGGAAGGTGCGCGCGACTACATTGTCCCTAGTCGCACGCATCCCGGTAACTTTTTCGCATTGCCGCAATCGCCGCAAATTTTTAAACAGCTACTGATGATGTCGGGGCTCGATCGTTACTATCAGATCGTGCGCTGCTTCCGTGATGAGGACCTGCGAGCTGACCGTCAACCCGAGTTCACTCAGCTGGATGTTGAGCTGAGCTTCGTCGACGAGGAGCAGGTGACCGGCATGATGGAAGCAATGGTCGCGCATCTGTTCAAGCAAGTGCTGGATGTCGACATGCCGTCGCCGTTCCCGCGCATGAGTTACGCAGAAGCCATGCAAAGATTCGGTTCTGACAAACCAGATCTACGCATCGACCTGGAACTCATTGAAGTTGCCGATCTCATGTCATCGGTCGAATTCAAAGTATTCGCCGGACCCGCCAGCGATCCTGAAGGGCGCGTGGCTGCACTATGTGTGCCGGGTGGCAGTGAGCTCAGCCGCAAGGAAATTGACGACTACACAGCCTTTGTCGGTCGTTACGGCGCCAAAGGTCTTGCCTATATCAAGGTTAATGATGTCGACGCGGGCCGTGATGGTTTGCAATCACCCATTCTGAAATTTCTGCCGGATGACGCCGTCAGCGGCATTGTCGAACGTACCGCTGCCAAAACCGGCGACCTGATTTTCTTCGGCGCAGACAAGGCGCGGGTCGTGAACGATGCGCTCGGCGCACTGCGCGTGAAAATCGGTGAGGATCGCGGTCTGGTCGCAGACGGCTGGTCGCCGCTTTGGGTCGTCGATTTCCCAATGTTTGATCAGGATCCGCAAACCAAGCGCTGGAACGCCTTGCACCATCCATTCACGGCTCCGGCTGAGAACGATGCAGCAGCATTGCGGGCGAACCCAGGCGAAGCCCTGTCGCGAGCGTACGATATGGTGCTGAATGGCTCCGAGATTGGTGGCGGCTCGATTCGAATCCACAATCAGGAAATCCAGGCGGCAGTTTTTGACCTGCTGGGCATCAGCAAAGACGAAGCTGAAGAGAAATTCGGTTTCCTGTTGCGCGCGCTCGAGTACGGCTGTCCGCCGCACGGCGGTATCGCATTCGGTCTCGACCGCATCGTGATGCTGATGGCTGGGGCCGACAGCATTCGCGACGTTATCGCGTTTCCGAAGACGCAAACTGCGAGCTGCCCGTTGACCAATGCGCCCGGGCAAGTGTCCGCTGAGCAATTGAAGGAAACCGGCATTCGCCTGCGCGCGCCGAAGACCTCGTAGGGCCGCTTGATGCCGGCGACGATTCTGCGCCGCCCCATATCTGTACTGGTGGTCGTCGTTAGCGACGACGGCTACGCCTTGTTACTGCGTCGACAGGAACCATTCGATTTCTGGCAATCAATCACGGGTAGTTTGCAGCCCGGTGAGACGCATGCCGATGCGGCGCGCCGTGAGCTATTCGAGGAAACCGGGATGAGCGACGCAGGTGCGCTGCGATTCAGTGGTGTGAGCCGCCAGTTCGTTATCGACCCGCGTTGGCGCGAAAAATTTGCGACCAGTGCCGTCGAGAATGTGGAATTTGAATGGCATTATCGTTTGCCAGCAAGAACGGAAGTTCAAATCTGCGAAGACGAACATTCAGACTTCTGTTGGTTACCGGTTAAAGAAGCGGCACAGAAAGTCTGGTCGTGGACAAATCGAGATGCACTGCACGGACTATGTCAATGAAGGGAATAAATACTGTTATCTGCCTGCATGGCTTCTGGTCGCATGGCACCGGTATGTATTTGATCAAGCGGCGACTGGAGAACGAATACGGTATGCGAGCCCTGTTGTTCAGTTATCCGTCGGTGCGCGGCACGCTGGATGAAAATGCGTCGGCGCTTGCCGAGTTTGTGCAACAAGAAGGCGCCGACGGCGCACATATCGTCGGGCATAGCCTGGGCGGTGTTGTGAGTCTGCGGATGCTGGCGAATCATGCAGATGCACCGCCCGGAAGACTGGTATGCCTCGGGTCGCCGTTAACCGGCTCGCGCGCGGCAGATTTCCTGGGTCGCCAGGACTGGGCCGAACCCATTCTTGGTCAGTCGTTGTCGAAAGGCGTCATCGATGCCCCCGCCAGTGCATGGGCGATGGATGCTTGTGCGGCTCGAGAGGTTGGCGTGATCGCCGGTGACGCGTCGATCGGATTGGCGCAGTTTGTCGCCGAATTCGAAGAAGACAATGACGGCACTGTCGCTGTATCAGAAACTCAGCTTGCCGGCGCACGCGATCACATGATTATGCCGGTCAGCCACAACGGAATGCTGCTATCGAGTCGAGTCGTTGACCAGGCGGCGGCATTCCTGAAACGCGGTGAATTTCTTCGCGATATGGACTAGCGCAGCGCGCCTAGCTCGACTTCAATTTGTAAATCAGCTGAAGCGCTTCGCGCGGCGTCAGCGTATCCGGGTCCACGTCATCAAGTAATTCTCTTAATGAGTCGACTTCATCTGTCGACGACATGGACAATGCCAGCTGCGCCTGCGGGTGATCGGCGCTGGCATGCTGCATTGACTCAAGCGTTGCCAGGTAACTTCGTGCCCGCTTGATGACCTGCTTGGGTACACCGGCAAGTGCGGCAACCTGCAACCCGTAGCTCTGGTTCGCAGGTCCCGGTTTGACCGCGTGCAGGAATACCAGCTCGCCTTTGTGTTCCGTCGCGTCCAGATGGACGTTGCGACACGCTGGTAATTCGTCGGCCAAGGCGGTGAGCTCGAAGTAATGAGTCGCAAACAGGGTAAAGGCGTTTGCGGTCTCACCCATGTAGTGCGCCGCGGCCCAAGCCAGCGACAGACCGTCAAAAGTACTGGTGCCGCGCCCGATCTCGTCCATCAGGACCAGGCTTTGCTCCGTCGCATTGTGCAGAATCGTTGCGGTTTCGGTCATTTCCACCATGAAGGTCGAGCGCCCGCCGGCCAGATCGTCCGACGCACCGATTCGCGTGAAGATGCGATCAATCGGGCCAATGCGTAACTTGTCGGCTGGTACGAAGCTGCCGATATGCGCGAGGATCGCGATCAGAGCGGTCTGTCGCATGTAGGTCGATTTGCCGCCCATGTTGGGTCCGGTGATAACGAGCAGGCGCTGTGTCGCATTGAGATTGGCATCATTGGCCACGAACGGCGTGTCGATGACCTGTTCCACAACCAGGTGCCGCCCGCCTTCGATCTCGACACAGGGTGAGTCGGCAATCTCGGGTTTGTTTAACTTTAGTGTGTCGGCCCGCTCAGCGAAGCAGGCAAGCACGTCGAGTTCTGCAACCGCAAAGGCGGTGAGCTGCAAATTTGCGAGCCCGTCGTTGAGCTTGTTCAGCAGTTCCTCGTACAGCAGTTTCTCGCGGGACAACGCGCGTTCGCGAGCGCCCAAAACCTTGTCTTCGAATTCCTTGAGTTCGGGCGTGATGTAGCGTTCCGCACCCTTGAGCGTCTGCCGGCGTACGTACTCAACTGGCGCCTTGTCCGCCTGTCCCTTGCTGATCTCGATGTAATAACCATGCACGCGGTTGTAGCCGAGTTTCAGCGTTGCAATACCGGTGCGTTCTTTTTCGCGTGTCTCCAAATCGAGCAGGTATTGGTCGGCGTTCGCGGCAATTGCGCGCAGATCATCGAGTTCGACGTCATAGCCGTCGGCAATGACCCCACCATCGCGAATCAGCATCGGCGGACTGTCGATGATCGCCTTGTTGAGCAGCGTGAACTCGCTCCGGTGTTCGCCGATTTGCTCGTGCAGCTCAGTGAGTGCAGGTGATTCCACAGACCGGATCTGCTGGCGCAGCGCTGGCAAACGCGACAGCGCTTCGCAGAGCTGTCGCAGGTCTCTTGGCCTTGCAGAGCGCAATGCAACCCGCGACAGAATTCTTTCCACATCACCAACGCCGTCGATGGCAGTTTGAATGCTGTCAACCAAGGTGTTTTGTTGCAGCGCCTCGATCGCCTGGTAGCGGCCACGCAAGATAGCCGCGTCGCGCAGCGGCCGCTGTAACCAGCGGCGCAATAGTCGGGAGCCCATGGGACTCTGGCAGCGGTCCATGACGCCCGCCAGCGTAAACTCGTGATGCCCGGTCAACGATTCCTCAATTTCAAGGTTTCGCCGGGTCGGTGCATCCATGATGACCGCGTCTTCACGCCGCTCAATCGATATCGACTGCAGGTGCGGCAGCTCTGTTTTCTGTGTGTCTGTGACGTACTGCAAAAGGGCACCGGCCGCTACGATGCCGCGCGGCAGATCGTCGCAACCGAAGCCGCTCAGGTCGCGGGTCCCAAACTGCGAACACAACAGCCGCGTCGCGCCATCGAGCTCGAAATGCCAGGGCGGGCGGCGCGTTACGCGGGCACGCTCGTCCAGGCTGCCGCCGAATTCAGCCTCCTCATCGACAATTAGCTCAGCCGGCCGCAACCGTTCGACCTCACCTTTAATTGCTTCGAGGTCGGGGACCTCGGTCATCAGGAAGCGGCCACCCGCGAGGTCCAGCCAGGCAATACCGGCGCCGTTTTTATCGGCATGTACAGCGGCAACCAGGTTGTCGCGCGTTTCCGCCAGCAGCGCTTCATCAGTAAGCGTGCCCGGCGTGACGACGCGCATGACCTTGCGCTCTACCGGACCTTTGCTGGTGGCGGGGTCACCGACCTGCTCGCAGATAGCCACAGACTCGCCTTTACGAACGAGCTTGGCGAGATAGCCCTCGGCGGCGTGATACGGCACACCGGCCATCGGGATCGCGTTGCCGCCGGACTTGCCGCGCGCGGTCAGCGTGATATCCAGTAACTTGGCGGCGCGTTTGGCATCGTCGTAGAACAATTCATAGAAGTCGCCCATGCGATAGAACACGAGCATCTCGGCATACTCGGCCTTGATAGCGAGATATTGCCGCATCATCGGTGTGTGTACTGGGGTGACTTCGGCTTTCATTCTTATTATTTGAAGTATTATTGGTCTATGAAAATACTGCATGTCGAAACCGGGCGCCATCTTTATGGCGGTCCACAGCAGGTGATTTACCTGGTTTCGGCGCTGCTTGAGCGCGGTCACGATTGTACTCTGATCTGTCCGCCGGAATCCGGCATCGATTCGGCCGCGCGCAGCGCCGCAATTCCGGTCCGCAATCTGTTTTGTGCCGGCGATCTCGATTTGCCGTTCGCGTATCGCCTGACGCAGTACCTGCAGTCCTCCAGTCCTGACATCCTGCACTGCCACAGCCGGCGTGGAGCCGACATGCTGGGCGGCCTGGCCGCCAGTTTCACCGATGTGCCCGCCGTGGTCTCGCGGCGCGTGGATAATACCGAAATGCGGCTCCTTGCGGCGCTGCGGTATCGACCGTTTCGCAAGATCATTGCGATATCGGAAGCGATCGCGGCAGTTTTGCAAGACCACGATGTCGATCCAGCGCGGATCGAGATTATCAGGAGTGCTGTCGACACAGCGCGCTTTGCGGAGCCGGTCGATCGCGCTGCATTTGCCGCAGAATTTGGCGTACCAGACGATGCCATCGTGCTCGGCGCGGCAGGCCAGCTAATTCCGCGTAAAGGGCATCGCTATTTGCTCGAAGCGGTCGCTGAGATAAAAGACACTTATCCGCAGCTACGCCTGCTGATTTTCGGCGAGGGCTATCTCAATAATCAGCTGCGAGCGCAGGCGGCTACCTTAGGTTTGGGCGACGTGGTGCAGTTCGTTGGTTTTCGTAACGACCTGGACGACTTTATGGGCTGCTTCGATATTTTCGTGCACCCGGCGCTGGCCGAAGGCCTGGGCGTTGCGACACTCAAGGCCGCCGCTGCAGGTGTGCCTGTCGTTGGCTTTGCTGCAGGCGGCTTGCCCGAAGCGGTGCTTGATAGTGAAACCGGGCTGTTGGTACCGGCGGAAGACGTGGACGAGTTGCGCAAAGCAATTGTTACGCTCATCGCGCATGCTGATGTGCGCGCGAGCATGGGGGCCGCGGGCAGGGAACGGATGCAATCTGAGTTCTCGATCGATACGATGGTGACCCAACATATCTCTCTCTATGAGTCGGTATTAAATGGTTAATCTGAATGGCTGATCATGAAGCGATAAATGAATTGGCACAGGCGCTGGTCGACGAATTAGGCAGCGCCAGCAAAGCTGTCGCGACCGCGGAATCGTGTTCGGGCGGTTGGATCGCCAAGGCCATTACAGACGTTCCGGGGGCGTCTGACGTCTTTCACTACGGCATCGTGAGCTATTCGAACGGCGCCAAAGAGTCGCTGCTCGGCGTCAAGCTCGACACGCTGGAACAACACGGCGCGGTCAGCGAGGCGACTGTTTCGGAAATGGCCGACGGGGCGCTGCACCTGAGCGGTGCTGATATTGCAGTTGCGGTCAGTGGTGTCGCCGGACCAGGTGGTGGCAGCGAGGACAAGCCGGTCGGCACGGTCTGGTTCGCATGGGCAGTGCGTGACGGTGCCAACGCAAAAATCACAACCAGTTGCGAGCATTTCGACGGCGATCGTGACCTGGTGCGCGAGCTTACCGTCGCGCACGCGCTGCAGGGTGTTCGGGAGCGCATCTAGCTATGGGAACCAAAACTGTTTTCTTCGCGCTCTGGCCCGACCATCGACAACGTGATCGTATGCGTGACTTCATCTCCCCGGTGGTCAAGCAGGTTGAAGGCCAGGCAACAGATCGACGCGAGTGGCACATCACGTTGTCCTATCTCGGCGAGCTGGATGAGAAATATATTCCGCAATTGATCGAGTCAGCGAAAAAAATCAGTTTTGAGCCGCTGCGGATCCGCCTGGACCGAATGGAATACTGGCCGCGACCAAAGATCGCGGCGATGGTACCGCCGCGGGTGTCACCGGATCTGGAGAAACTGGTCGGAGAACTGAATGGCCTGGCGCTTACCGCGGGCGTTTTACCACCGGAGCGTGTCTATCGGCCGCACGTCACGGTGGCGCGTAACTCGCGCCCGTTCGAAACGGTGCGTCTTGCGCAATCGGCGGTCACGGAATGGTCCAGCTTCGAGTTGCTGGAGTCGACTCGCGAACGTGGCGTGGCGGCTTACCGCCCGCTACTCAACGACTTCTGAGCACTTTTTCACGTTTCTTCAACAATTGCCAAAATTTATGCCGCTGAAAGGCTGACCTATCAACGACTTTGTGGAATAATTACTGTTCATATACACAGTATTCCTGAATTACCAAGAATCAATCACTTAGAAGGCCCTCACAATGGATGACAACCGCAAAAAAGCACTCGCAGCAGCCCTGGGACAAATCGAAAAGCAGTTTGGCAAAGGCTCAGTTATGCGCCTCGGCGACAACCAGGCAGCACGGGATATTGAAGCGGTATCGACCGGTTCCATTGGCCTCGATGTGGCGTTGGGCATTGGTGGCGTGCCGAAAGGGCGCGTGGTTGAGATCTACGGACCGGAGTCTTCCGGTAAGACGACCCTGACATTGCAGGTCGTTGCCGAGGCACAAAAGATTGGTGGCACCGCGGCGTTCGTCGACGCGGAGCACGCACTGGACCCATCCTATGCTGAAAAGCTGGGCGTGAATGTGGACGAACTGCTGGTTTCGCAGCCGGATACCGGCGAGCAGGCACTTGAGATTACGGACATGCTGGTTCGCTCCGGTGCAGTTGATGTCATCGTGGTCGACTCGGTAGCGGCGCTGACACCGAAAGCAGAAATTGAAGGTGAGATGGGCGACTCGCACATGGGTCTGCAGGCACGACTGATGTCGCAGGCGCTCAGAAAACTCACCGGCAACATCAAGCGGTCGAATGCGATGGTGATTTTCATCAACCAGATCCGTATGAAGATCGGGGTCATGTTCGGCAGTCCGGAAACAACAACGGGTGGTAACGCACTTAAATTTTACTCATCGGTTCGTCTCGACATTCGTCGTATCGGCGCCATCAAGAAGGGCGATGAGGTCATCGGTAACCAGACGCGCGTTAAAGTGGTTAAGAACAAAGTGTCGCCGCCATTCAAGATGGCAGAGTTCGAGATTCTTTACGGTCTTGGTATTTCGCGTGAAGGCGAGATCATTGACCTGGGCGTGCAACACGGCCTGATCGACAAGGCCGGTTCCTGGTATAGCTATGGCGAAGATCGCATTGGGCAGGGTAAAGAGAACGTTCGCGAGTACCTGAAGAACAACCCCGAAACGTCAGCTGAGATCGAAGGCAAGATTCGTGCGTTGCTGCTGCCGTCGACGACCGATGTCGTTGCGGAAGAGCCAGCGGGCGATGACGCAGAGGCTGTTGCCCAGGAAGCGTAAATGGAAGAGCCCCTTTTCGATGAAGGCGGCCAGCCCGACGAAAAATTCGCCAACCCGATCGAGGCGCGCAAGAAAGCGATGGACTATCTTGCGCGTCGCGAGTACGGGCGTACGGAACTCATAGAAAAGCTGGTCCGGTTCGGCTTTGATGCAGATGTTGCTGACGACGCTGCGGCGCAACTCGTAGAAGACAATTTGCAAAGCGATGCGCGCTTCGTCGAGGCGTTCATCGTCTCGCGGATCAAGCAGGGTAAGGGCCCGGTAAAGATCCGTGCGGAGCTCCGCGAGCGCGGTATCGGCGGTAGCGTCATAGATATCGCGCTGGAGGATGCCGAGCAGGACTGGTACGCGGCAGCCCGGGCGGTGCGGCAGAAAAAGTTTGGACTGGAGACTCCGGCCAATTTCAATGAAAAAGCGCGGCAGATGCGCTTCCTGCAATCGCGCGGATTCGATACCGATCAGATTCAGTCAGCTGTTTCGGCTTAAGCCGAATAAGCATAGAATCCCCCCATGAAATCCATGACCAGCAATGAGTTGCGCCAGGCATTCCTGGAATTCTTCGGTGACCAGCAACACGAGGTTGTCGCGAGCTCTCCTCTGG
>JBPCXZ010000235.1:0-3789 GCA_051008055.1 Woeseiaceae bacterium | reverse complement strand
ATGCCGATGTGAAGGCTGTGAAGCGCTTGCTTCCCTACAGCTAAGAGGAGATTGAGACATGGCAAGAGTCAAACGTGGCGTTGTCGCCAAAGCCCGCCATAAAAAAGTCCTCGGTAAAGCGAAAGGCTACTACGGCGCACGCAGCAAACTGTACAAGACCGCCAAGCAGGCAGTCATCAAAGCCGGCCAGTACGCCTACCGCGACCGTCGCCAACGCAAGCGCCAGTTCCGCGCACTGTGGATCACGCGTATTAACGCAGCGGCACGACTGCACGGCTTGTCCTACAGTCGTTTGATCAATGGCTTGAACCTGGCCAACATCGAAGTTGACCGCAAGGTGCTCGCTGATATCGCAGTACACGACCCAGAGGGTTTTGGTGCGATTGCTGAGCAAGCGAAAGCCAGCCTGGCCCAAAGCAGCTGAGCAGGTCTTGCCGGAGTTTCCGGTAAGCACCCTGGATCATGCAGGCCCTAAGTGAACTTGTCGCAGTAGCAGCATCGGAAATCGATGCTGCTGCAGACATTGCTGCGCTCGATGCAGTTCGGGTCACGTATCTCGGCAAGAAAGGGGAACTGACGGCCAGGGCTAAGTCGGTCAGCCAGTTACCCGTCAATGAGCGACCCGCGGCCGGGCAGGAAATCAATCGCGCCAAGCAAGATCTGCAGGCGAAGCTCAATGAGCGGCGCGAAGCGCTGGAAACAGCGGAACTCGACGCGGCATTGGCCAGCGAAAGTGTGGATGTCACACTGGATGGCAGAGGCGCGTCAATCGGTGGCCGTCACCCGGTCACGCGGACCATGGCTCGCATCGAGTCCATATTCCGCGACGCTGGCTTCGGCGTTCGATCCGGGCCTGAGATCGAAGATGATTTCCACAACTTCACGGCGCTGAACTTTCCGGAGAATCACCCGGCGAGAGCGCTGCACGATACCTTTTTCTTCCCCGGCGGCAAGCTGCTACGCACGCATACGTCGCCAGTGCAGATTCGCTCCATGCTGGACGAGGGTGTGCCGATTCGAATCATTGCACCGGGTCGGGTGTACCGATGCGATTCCGATCAGACGCATACGCCAATGTTTCACCAGGTCGAAGGACTCGTCATTGACCGTGGAATAAGTCTGGCAAATCTGAAAGCGGTACTGCACCAGTTCGTTGAAAGCTTTTTTGAGCGAGAAATCGAGCTGCGGTTTCGCCCCTCGTATTTTCCGTTCACCGAGCCTTCTGCCGAAGTCGATCTTCTGTGGGAGAAAGGCAAGTGGCTGGAGATCCTGGGTTGCGGCATGGTGCACCCGAATGTTCTGGAGTCTGCAGGTGTGGATTCAGAGGAATTCACGGGGTATGCCTTCGGTATGGGCGTAGAACGGCTTGCGATGCTGCGTTACGGCGTCTCTGATTTGCGAACGTTTTTCGAAAACGATTTGCGTTTTTTGCGGCAGTTCAGGTAGCGCCATGAAGATTGCTGAATCCTGGTTGCGTGAGTGGGTAAATCCTGATCTGGATACAGAGGCGCTCGCGCATCAATTAACGATGACAGGCCATGAGGTCGACGGCATAGAAATCCAGGGCGCCGGTCTCGAAGACGTTGTCATCGCCGAAGTGCTTGAGTTCAAGAAACATCCAGATGCGGATCGGCTCAATGTTTGCCAAGTATCTGATGGCAGCGGTACCACGCTTGAGATCGTCTGCGGTGCGCCGAACGTATCGGCCGGCATGAAAACTCCGCTGGCGAAGCCTGGCGTGACCCTGCCAAATGGTCTGACGCTGAAGCAAGCCAAGATTCGAGGTGTGGTCTCTAACGGCATGCTGTGTTCTGCGGTCGAACTCGGGCTTGGCAGTGAATCTGACGGCATTATTGAATTACCGAAAGATGCGCCGGTCGGTGAATCACTCATTTCGTACCTGCACTTGCCCGATGCGTCTATCGACCTAAGCCTCACACCAAACCGCGGTGACTGCTTCAGCGTTCTGGGAATTGCGCGTGATGTCGCCGCGCTGAGTGGCGCTGAACTGAAGGATTCGGCCGTTGCGCCGGTCAAGGCCGAAATCGATGATGTTCATCCGGTCGAAATTCCACTGCCTGAGGGCTGCCCGAATTTCGCAGGTCGGGTGATTCGTGGCATCGACGCTGGTGCCAACTCGCCAGTCTGGATGACTGAACGACTGCGGCGCGCGGGACTGCGTGGCATCAGTCCGGTCGTGGATATCACGAATTACGTCATGCTGGAGCTCGGACAACCGCTGCACGCGTACGATCTGGCGCAGGTTAAGGGCCCGATCCGGCCTCGATTGGCCGAGAAGGGCGAGAAAGTCACCCTGCTGGACGAAAAAGAAGTCGCTATAAACGAAGATACGTTGGTGATTAGTGATGACAGCGGTGCGATTGGTCTGGCTGGCATTATGGGCGGCCTGAGTACGGCAGTGACGAGCGATTCGACCGATATCTATTTTGAAGCTGCTTTTTGGCCGCCAGAATTCATCGCGGGACGTGCTCGATCGTATGGCATGCACACGGACGCGTCGCTTCGTTTTGAACGAGGCGTAGATCCAGTTGGCCAAGCGCGCGCAATTGAGCGCGCGACAGAACTATTACTACAAATTTGTGGTGGGAAAGCCGGCCCAATAGAAGAAAAAACAGCGTCGGATTTCTTGCCAAAATCTTCCGTCATTCGCCTACGACGAGAGCGATTGTCGAAGTTGCTCGGTGTCACGATCAGCGACGCTGATGTTAGTGAGATTCTGCAACGACTCGGCATGCAGGTCACTACGGCGGACAACGGCTGGGACGTGTTGGCGCCGAGTTATCGGTTTGACATAGCCATAGAAGTAGACCTGATTGAGGAGGTCGCCCGGATCTATGGTTATGACGAAATTCCGGTTAGCACGGCAATTGCTGAAACACCGCTGCGCCCAAATACAGAGACCAATATTGACTTGAATTCGGTGGCTGACACCCTGGTAGCGAGAGATTATCAGGAGGTAGTGACCTACAGTTTTGTCGATGCAAAATCTGACAAAGCAGTATCGGGAGTTGCATCTGAGCTACGACTGGCAAACCCGATTTCTTCGGAAATGTCGGTGATGCGTTCTTCACTGCTGCCAGGAATGTTGTTCGCTACAACGTCCAATATAGCGAGGCAACAAGAACGCGTACGCGTATTCGAGATTGGTAAATCATTTCAGGGCTCCCTCGAAAATCACGAGGAGACCGTCAGGGTCGCCGGCGTCATAACTGGATCACCATTACCGGAGCAGTGGTCGGATAAGCCGCAACCGGTTGATTTCTTTGATGTTAAAGCTGATGTTCAGGCACTCCTAAAGCTTGCAGGCAATCTTGAAACGATTACGTTTGTCGCAGCTGATCATCCAGCGCTGCAGAGCGGTCAATCGGCGAATATCATTCGCAATGAGCAAGTCATAGGAATCGTTGGCAAGCTGCATCCGAAACATGCAAAGACGTTCGGCTTGAAACGTTCGGCTTATGTATTTGAGCTGGATGCCGATCTTGCATTCTCGGCAAACGTTCCGGAAGCAAAATCTGTGTCCAAATATCCATCGATTCGGCGGGATATTGCCGTGATCGTGGACGAGAAGATTACGGCCGACGAACTGATCAATGCGGTCGCCGGAAGCTCGCCAGACATAATTTCAAGCGTCAGGATTTTTGACATTTATGTGGGCCCAGGAATAGAAGCTGGGCTAAAAAGCGTAGCTTTAGGCTTGATTTTACAGGAAACATCCCGCACCCTTACTGACGATGATGCGGACTCTGCGATGGCCGCAGCGGTGCG
>JBPCXZ010000234.1:0-4717 GCA_051008055.1 Woeseiaceae bacterium | reverse complement strand
AATTTCGACGGACTTGATAAATTCGCCCTCGCCGATCGTGTCAAAGTCGAATTCGCCATTAACGGCGTTGGCATCGTGGAACTGGCCACCGATCCAGATGTTGTCCGTGACAAAACCTTTCACCACCGCACCCAACGCCCCGAGCCCCGTCGTTGGCATTGCCGGGTTCAGGATTGACGAGCGATTGATTGCGCCTTTCGACAAGGTCTGGAATGGGAAGGCATCGAGATAGGCGTCGAAGGCCAAGCGACCGACAGCATAGCCAGCGCGTCCATTGCTGAAATGCTGCACCCAACTTAAGACGGGAATATCAAAATCGAACTCTTCGTTGTACGCGAAGCCTGGGGCAAGGGTGCGGATACCGGTCGCGCCACCCAGCGAGCCTGGCGCCTGGTAGCTGCCTATGTTGGAACGACTTTCGAAGCGCCATGCAATGCGGCCACTGTTGCCATTGTCTTTAGTGAATAAGTTCCAGGCACCCTGCTGGCGGAAAATATAGCCCATCGCATCGTCGTCTTCGCCGTCGAGACTATCACTCGCATTTTGATACAGCAGATACAAACTGGTGCCGAAGGAAACACCATGCTCGTCATTAACGTTGCGCTTCCAGTCAAAGTACGGAGCAAGCCCACGCTGCAGGCTGTCAAACAGGTAATCCGCTTCGCGATCCTCATCATTTTCTTTCAGGCGCGTGCCAACACTTTCCGGACCACCGAATTCCTTGATGTCATCATACCCGGATTGCGTGTTATCAGCCGTGGCAGCCTCCGTCTCTTGCGCGATTGCAACTTGCGCAGACAACGTGCCCCATGTGGCTGCTACCACCAGGCGCAGAATTAGCTTTGTCATGATACCTACGCTGAAAGCTCGGAATTTCGCCGCGCTACCTGACCACGTTCAGGCGCTTCGTCAAGTGATGCGACCGGAACGAGATCCCGCACCATTTCATGAAAGTAATGAACCCCGACTTCCAATTGGGATAACGGACCCGGACTGTATCCGTGTGTTTGCAGGCCCTTCTGAACTCTTTCGCACAATGTCAGGTCTTCGTCGTTTACCGAATTATTCAATTCAATGTTGATTTCCCGCAATTCGCGTTCTTCCTTCGTCGGGTTTTGATGACCGTAAAACGCGGCACGTACCATAGTCTTGTCGTGCGACAACGGCACCAGTTGAAAAAAGTCGATCATCTCCGGGTAGCAATCGATACCCAGATTTCCTGCAACCCCAAACTGAATCCACTTGTTCTGGATTTCTTCGGGCACACGTGCCTGCGCATGCACGAACATCTCCTGGTAACGACGTTCCACCTCCACATTTGAAAGCTTCGATTTGAGCTCAAACGTTCCATAGTCGACGCCGCTAGATAGTGATTCGCCAGTATCATCGTCAACATTGAGCAACCGATTTAACCCAGGGTGGCCGATTGGAATGTGATAATTCTCCATGTAGTTGTCCCAAGCGACTTTCCAGTTGCAGTTCCAGACCTGGGTGGTCGTCTCGGCACAGCGAGCGTAATTTTCAACGTCATACATCTCGAAAAAACGAGACATGTGACCGAAGTGCTCTGCAACGCTTGGGCCATCACCTCTGACACGAACGAATAGCAGACCGAAAAATACCTCGAGTTGAATTTCATGCAGCCCGTGCGCGGACTTATCGATATTCGGAAAGTGCTCGTCCTGCGGTATGGCCATCAAACTGCCATCCATTTGGTATGTCCAGCCATGGTACGGGCAACGAATAACGCCCTTGCAGGTACCCTCACCCTCCAAAACTCGAGAAGCGCGGTGCCGGCAAACATTCTGGAATGCCCGAAGCTGATCATCCTTGCCACGAATCACAAATACGTTATCGCGGCCGATGCTATGCGTCAGGTAATTGCCAGCGTCCGGTACATCATTGACGTGCCCGACCAACTGCCAACGGCGAAGAAAAAAAGCCTCGTAATCGAGTTCAAAAAATTCCTCGTTCGTATACGTCCAGGGTGACAAGGGCGCGCCCGCCTTCACGTCCCATGGCAATTCGTGAAACCCTTCATTCGTATTCAACATTCAGACCAGTCTTTAATTGATGTCTTTCCTGCAACCAGCTTTTCGAGCAACGGCGCCGGTGTCCAGTTGTCGACGCCGAACTGATCACGGAATTCTGTAATGCGCCCGAGCACGCGGTCAAGGCCAACTTCGTCCGCATAATGCATTGGTCCACCGCGCCATGCTGGAAAACCATAGCCATAGGCATACACGACATCAATATCACCGGGTCGCTGTGCGATACCTTCGTCGAGAATTTTCATACCCTCATTGATCATCGCGAAGATCATTCGGTCGACAATCTCTTCAGCATCAATTGACCGGCGCTCGATACCCGCAGCGGCAGCCTCCCGTTCGATGATCTCCTGAACGACATCGTCGTTGGATTTTTGCCGTGTGTCTGGATCATAGCGATAGAAGCCCTCGCCACTTTTTTGACCAAGGCGGCCTGCTTCCACAAGAGCGTCGGGAATTCTGTAAGCGTTCGGATCGCCGCGTTGATCTTCTGCAAGCGCTTGTCGCGCTTTGTAACCAATATCCAGCCCGGCAAGATCACCGACACTGATCGGCCCCATGGCCATACCCCAGTCGTAAAGAGCCGCATCAATGCTCTCAGGCCTCCCGCCTTCGATCAGGCACAGCTGCGCCTCACGAAAGTACGGCCCAAGCATGCGATTGCCGATAAAGCCGTAACAGACCCCCGACATAACCGGCACCTTGCGAATCTTCTTACCCAGGGCCATCACCGTTGCCAGAACATCATCCGCTGTTGCGTCACCGCGCACGACTTCCAGCAACTTCATGATGTGCGCCGGGCTGAAGAAATGCATGCCGAGACAATCTTCCGGACGACTGGTCGCCGCAGCGATTGTGTTCACGTCCTGGTAGGACGTGTTGGTTGCGAGAATCGCGCCCGGCTTACAGACCTCGTCCAGTTTTTTGAAAATTGATTTCTTGAGCTCGGGGTCCTCGAACACCGCTTCAATGACCAGGTCAATTTCAGCCAGATCGTCATAACTTGTCGTGCCTGAGATTCGCCCGCGACAATCGGCAGCTTTCTGTTTGCTGAGCTTGCCGCGTTTTACACTGCCCGAATAATTCTTCTCAACGATCCCAAGCCCGCGCGCCAGTGCTTCGTCATTAATTTCGAGCATCGTCACGGCAAAACCGGCATTGGCAAAGCTCATGGCAATGCCGCCGCCCATCGTGCCACCGCCAATAATTCCGACTTTTTCGACTGTTCTTTTCTCGATGTCTCGTGCCAGGCCTTTAACTCTTGCCGCTTCGCGCTCGGCAAAGAACAAGTGGCGCATCGCTTGAGATTGCGAGCCCTTCATTAATTCGGCAAATAGATCCCGCTCTTTTGCCAGCCCATCTTCAAATGACAAGTTCATAGACGCTTCGACGGATTCCAGCATTTTCAATGGCGCGACCTGTCCGCGCGCACGTTTCGCAAACTGCGCTTTGGCCGCATCAAATACGCCAGCCTCGACCTGTTCAACGGCGAGTGCGCTGGTGCGTCGAATAGGCTTGTCGTTCGCAAGCAGCTCTTTTGCATAGGCCAAAGCCTCGTCGCGCAGATCACCCGAGACAACCGCGTCCAGTAGACCAATCTCAGCCGCTTTTGTAGCCCCAAGAGGTGCGCCACTACCCATCATTTCGATAGCAGCAGGTATGCCCGCCAGTCTTGGAACTCGCTGCGTGCCACCAGCACCCGGGAATAAACCGAGCTTCACTTCGGGCAAACCAACTTTGGCCGAATCGAGCGCGATACGGTAATGGCATCCAAGCGTAACTTCGAAGCCGCCGCCCAGTGCCGTGCCGTGAATCGCGGCGACTACCAGCTTGCTCGACGCCTCTATTTCATTGATCAGGTCCGGCAGAAAAGGCTCCTGCGGCGGTTTGCCGAACTCACTGATATCGGCCCCTGCGATGAAGGTCCGACCGTCGCAGATAATCAAAACTGCTTTGGAATCATCGTCCTGCGCGGCCCTTACCGCCTCGAGGGTGCCTGCCCGAACCACCTGAGACAGCGCGTTAACAGGTGGATTATTTACCGTAATTACGCCGATCTCGTCGACGACTTCATAAGTCACTGGATTCATAGCGACAGTTTACTCGATTCCCAATTCTTAAGGGCCGATTTCTGGTACGATTCCGCGCCATGTATGGTCAACTTATTGAACAGGCAGAGAAGTACCTGCGCTCGCTCTACGAGCAGGACAATATTGCCGAGCAACTGATGCGCAAGCTCACCGAGCTTATGGCCGCAGGTGAGGCGAACGCCGATGCCGCGTGCCGTGCATTGCGCTTGAGTCGTCGTACACTGCAGCGCCGATTACGTGCCGAGAAGACCAGCTTTCAAAAAGTCTTGAATGAAGCACGCGCTGTACTGGCCGTTAATTACCTGAGTGATGAGCGTCTCAAATCCGTCGAGGTGGCCATGCTTCTGGGGTATTCAAATATCAGTTCGTTCACGACTGCATTCAAATCCTGGTACGACATGCCACCGGCGGAATATCGCCAGCGTTTTCTCGGCAACGCTTAGACCTTTAGTTCTGTCTATTGTCTGACGCTTATTCAGGCGCCAGCATCTTCTTCAGATATTTTTCCTTGGACAGCGGCTCAAATCTGCCTTTGTCTTCCTCTTCGAAGCGAATCGCCTGACCAGGATAGACACCCTC
>JBPCXZ010000233.1:0-3890 GCA_051008055.1 Woeseiaceae bacterium | reverse complement strand
GCGGCTGCCGGCGTTCCTTGCGCTCGAAAAACGGTATGCCGTCCCGCTGCGGCCAATGCAGACAGAGGCTTCTCGATCGCCCCATCCGTAACCACCGTAGAACACCCTGCAAAGGTTGCTATTCGAGCTGCCTGCACCTTGGTTGCCATGCCACCGCTACCAATATCCGAACGAGTCTCTCCGGCAACAGCCAGGATCTCATCGCTGATCTTTTGTACTTCAGGTATGTGTCTGGCCGATTCATTCTGGGTGGGATCTGCGTCGTAGAGACCATCAACATCGGACAGCAAAATCAGTGCGTCAGCCATGACGAGCTGGCTAACGCGTGCAGCCAAACGATCGTTGTCGCCATAACGTATCTCCTCGGTCGCGACGGTATCGTTCTCATTGATAACGGGTACGACCGAGCGTTCGATCAGGCGCGACAGGGTCGCCCGCGCATTCAGAAATCGACGTCGATTCTCGGTATCGCCCGGCGTGAGTAAAACTTGTGCGGCCATTACGTCGTGTCTGGCGAGAGACTCCTGGTATGCGTGTACCAGCTGTACCTGGCCCGCCGCGGCAGCTGCCTGCAGGTCAGCAAGCGACGCTCGTCGCTTGTTCAGACCCAGACCGGCACTACCAATTGCTATTGCGCCAGAGGAAACCACCAGCAGTTCGTGTCCGTCCGCTTGCAACTTCGCAACATCATCCGCCAGGCTTTGCAGCCATTTACGGTTAACCTGCCCTGCGTCGTTTACGAGTAGAGAAGAACCGACCTTGATGACGAGCCGGCGATGATTGCCAAGATTGAAACCCGCCATGGTTCAGGCCGAGAGATGATGGTTCGCGTCAAACGACGACAGCGTCACCTCTCCCTTTGATACAGCGACGCTGCCGCTGCGAGCTACAGCAGCCAGCTCGCCAATAGCACTTGCTTCGTTTACAAACTCATCAATTTCATTGACGCGTCCAGTCAACTGAATCGTGCAGCTCACCTGTGCCTCGTCCAGTATTTGTGCACCATATTTTTTCGCTAGCAGCATTGCTTTCGCCAACCCGCCTGTCGCCAGTTTCAACTTGACTATGACCAGCTCGCGCTCAAAGTGTTCGCCCAGCGTCATGTCGTGAATATTGACAACATCGACCAGTTTGGCGAGCTGTGTGTTTAGTTGTGCAATGGCCGTATCAGAAACAGTGGTTACCAGCGTAACCCGGGACACAGTGGGGTCGTTCGTCGGCGCAACATTCAACGAATCGATGTTATAACCGCGTGACGAAAACATGCCGGTCAGTCGCGTTAGCGCACCGACCTCGTTCTGTAACAGTACTGATATTGCGTGTCGCATTTTTTCGTCGATTCCTGCCGGGCTTTGATACATACAAATGAAACTAAATTTTTCGCGCCAATACGCTTTGAGGTAAAGGCAGAGCGAGTATTGCAATGCCGAAGAAATTAGTAAACACTCGCCGAAAATCCGGTACTTACGTAACGATTGGCAGCGACGTGAACGATCAGGCAAATCAGGCGAACGCTACAGAGCATCCACTTGCGGGAACCCGCATGAGCGGCGCCGATATTGTTGTTCAAGTGCTGGCCGACGAAGGCGTCGACACGATCTTCGGTTATAGCGGCGGCGCCATCCTGCCGACCTACGATGCCGTCTTCCGCTACAACGATTCTCACAAGCGCGAAAACGGTAAATCGGCAATGCCGTTGATCGTGCCAGCAAATGAACAGGGTGCCGGATTCATGGCCGCAGGATACGCGCGGGCAAGCGGCAAAGTCGGCGTCGTGATGGTCACCTCAGGACCCGGAGCGACCAATACCGTGACCCCGGTTCGCGATTGTATGGCCGACTCGGTGCCGATCGTCGTAATCTGCGGTCAGGTACCCAAAGCCGCAATCGGTACCGATGCGTTTCAGGAGGCACCGGTCTCCGCGATCATGGGGGCGGTGTCGAAGCACATCTTCCTGGCTACGGACCCGGAGAAGCTCGAAGACACTATGCGCAGCGCATTTGAACTCGCTCGAACCGGTCGACCAGGACCCGTGGTCGTCGACATACCCAAAGACATTCAGAATTGGGAAGGCGAATTCAAAGGCAGTGGTACGTTGCCGCTGCCTGGATATCGCAGACGCCTGTCCGCAGTTGTTGATAATCGACTGGAAGATGCGCAGAGCCAACGATTCTTTTCGATGTTGGCCAAGGCCGAACGACCTTTAATCTATGCGGGCGGCGGCGTCATCAATGGCAATGCAGCGAAACCGATGCGACGGCTGGCCGCTGAATACGGTATTCCGGTTACAACCACGTTAATGGCGCTGGGCGCGAGCGACACGACACACCCGCTGGCCATGCATATGCTCGGCATGCATGGACTCGCCTCGGCCAACTATGCCGTTGAAGACTGTGATTTCTTGATCGCAGTCGGTGCCCGTTTCGATGATCGGGTTGCCGGGGATCCAAAGAATTTCGCGCCCAAGGCGCAGAACATTGCTCACTTCGATGTCGATATCGCCGAAGTCGGCAAGGTAAAACGCGTCAACTGGCACCACGTTGGTGTACTTGGCCGCGACCTTGATGACATGCTCGCTTATGGCAAGCGCATCGAATTCAAGAAAGACTTCTCAGCCTGGCACCAAGAAATCGCGACGCTGAAGGAAGAATATTGCCTGAATTATGATCGCGAGTCTGACCTCATCCAGCCATATGCCGTGATCGAGGAGATCAACCGACACACGCAAGGCAAGGCGATTATCTCGACCGGCGTCGGCCAGCACCAGATGTGGGCCGCACAGTATTTCGACTATCGCGAACCTAGGCTCTGGTTAACCTCCGGCAGCATGGGCACGATGGGCTTCGGTTTGCCTGCGGCGATCGGCGCCCAATTCGCACAACCGGATCGAGTCGTTATCGATATCGACGGCGATGCCAGCATTCGCATGAATATCGGCGAGCTCGAGACGGCAACGACGTATGAATTGCCGATTAAGGTCGTGGTACTCAACAACTTCGGCGACGGTATGGTCCGTCAATGGCAAAAACTCTATTACAACAGCCGCATGTCCGGCAGTGACAAGTCGCTGCACAGCAAGGATTTCATCAAGGCCGCCGAAGCCGACGGCTTCAGGTTCGCGAAACGACTCGATAACAATGCAGATCTTGAAAAGACTGTTCGCGACTTCATGGAGTTCGAAGGCCCGGCGTTCCTCGAGGTCATCATTGACCCGGACGCTGGCGTCTATCCGATGGTCGGCCCTGGCCTGAGCTACGCAAAGATGATCACCGGCGACCACATCAAGAGTCGCGAAGAACCTGACGACGAGGCGCCCGGCCCTAGTCAGATGTTCTAGCTATTGGCATTCCGTATGTGTGAGCACCGTCACGGTGCTTTTCACGGCATTAAGTAAACTAAAAACATCAAAATTCGATGTTTTTCGAGGAATGCCATGAACCGCTCTCTGATTTTTATACTTAGTGCTTTGACTCTGCTTGCTGCCTGTAGTGACGGCAACGGCATCACGGAGGACCAGAGCGGGAACAACAATGGCAATGGTGGCGGCGGTGCTGGCGGTGACGCGGGAATTACTGCCGCGAATGCGATGGTTGTAACCAAGGTTACCTATGAATCTGCTTTGTCAGCTGGAGTCGCTGCCGAGTTCTCGGGTGTGACTGGCGCGGTGGCAGTGGAGCTTAGCCCTGTTTCGAAGATCGATGGCAGTTTCGCCACATCGATTGTCGGCAATTCCTCGACTGGTAACGTACCGATCCCGCCAACTGTTGAAAACTGCCTGGTGAGTGGTATATCGACGACGTCTGGCGAAATAGCAGATCCGTTTACCCCTACTTTTACGCCTGGCGACTACTTTGACGTAGTTTTTGCAAGCTGTGATGACGGTTTCAGCG
>JBPCXZ010000232.1:0-7998 GCA_051008055.1 Woeseiaceae bacterium | reverse complement strand
AACCTTACCCGATGCGACTCGCACGTCGGTCATGACGTCGATCTATCTTATTGCCTTTCCTGTCGAGCCGACGATCAATTTGGTTGCCCTTGCGGTCCAGATGTCGTGACAAGCGGTCCTTGCCGGCATCTGCCGCCCGGTCCGATTTGCGATCCAGGCGATTGTTGATTCGGTCGCCCTTGCGATCGAGGTGATTTTCAATCCGGTCGCCGCGATTATCGATTCGGTCAGCCACGTTATCCTTAACGTCGTCGGCCGAGGCAATACCGCTTACTAACATAAGAGCGGCTGATGCTATTGCTAAAGTATTGATTTTCATAACTAATCTCCATTGTGTCCTTACAATTGGTGTTGCTATAAGTACAACGCCCTAGACCCGATTAGGTTGACATTTGCTACTATGAATTTAGTGCAATAGCCCGGGAGAAAAACGATGTTCGGAAACCCATCCCTCATGACTCGTATTGCGGTCGGCAAGGCCATTGGCCTGATCGTTGGCCTTACAGCGTTTTTCGCCTTGCCGCACTTTCTGCCCGACGCAAATGAAATGCTGCGTTGGGGCCTACTGCTTTGGTACGTCACGTTTGGCGCTATTGTTGGCGTGTTCGGCGTAATTACAGAATATCCGATCATCAATATGCGCTTGCCGTGGTATTTCACTTCTGCCTGGATCGGCGGCTGGATGAACTTCGTCCTCGTGTTTTTCGCGCATGACGAAATGACTGCCATGCTGCTCCGCATCTTTGGTGAAGGCGGCGCGTTAAGTTCTCCATTCTGGTTCGCAGCGGAAGGCGCAATCATCGGTCTTATCATCGGTTATTTCGCCAAACGATTCGGCGGTGAAGGGCCGGAGACAGCCGGAAAATAATCGATCAGGACGTCGGCGACGCTAGAAGCTGACGTCCCACTGCAGGCGGAAGCGCGTGTCCTTGTTCCTGCCGGTCAGGTCATTATCCAGTTTTATCTGACTGATATCGGCGGTCAGCTTGTTGTTATGGCCTCGGAAGAACAGATTGCCGGCAAGAGTGAGTTCGTCCTGGACCCGGTTCGGATCGACCGTGTCCCAGCTGACGCGCGCAACCCTGACCGCGCCTTCGAGCGCCAGGTTCCTGCCGAACCACTCTTTTTCCCAAAGTTTTCCGAACTGTGCGTAGCCGCCGTTCAGAGTAGAATTCGTGCCCGCTTCGTGATCTTTGATTTTCTTGACGTGATACTCCTGCTGAATCGACATACCACGGTAGTGCCACGCGAATTCCTGCAAGACCTGTTGCAGCGTGTAGCGTTTGTCGCCACCGTCTTCGAATCCGTCGAGTTGACCGCCTCCTGAGCTTGAGAATCGTGTAAAGGGTCCACGCACCTGCGCTGCCGCGAATGATAATGACGCAGCAGGAACGTCGCGGAACTTGAGGTCGCTTTGTGAAAACGGCACTTCCTCGCCGAGAAAATGCCATTGCCAGCGGGCCAGGTACATCGGGTCGCCATTACGGCGATCGATTCCTCCCCTGCCATTGCCCTTGTTGACGCCGAGGAACAGAAGGTTGTCCATTTTCGTGCCCGGCATAAATTTCTTCAGGAATGTCGCACCGACCTGTCGATCGACGGTAAACGCATAGGTAGATATCGAGCGTTCCGCGAACTGCTGCTTGCCCGACGAGTCGACGCGTTCGCGGTTGTAGAGCACCTTGTGCTGGCCGATGCGCAGCTCAATGTCCTCCCGTACATGCAAGTCGAGGCGCAGGTCGAGCAACGGATGATCTCCGGTCAACTCGTGCTCGTAGTAGAAACCGATTTTCGGATTGAACAGATACCCTTTGACCTTGATGCGACCGCGGCGAACCTCAAAATCTTCGCCCGGCACGTTCGCGTAGTCTTCTGAACTCTTCGGGTCGCTATCAAAAGGATCCGAAAACCGAAACTGGCCGCGCAACCAGGCGTTAATCAGAAAGCGTTCATGCGGCGATTCGAAGGTCAGGCCAAGGCTATCCTTTTTTTCAGCAGGCCGCTTTTCCAGAACATCGTTGTCGGCCATGGCAGGCATGGCGATTGCTAACGCAAATAATACGATCGCGACCTTCATTCTGATCTGCTAATCGTCCCAACGATTTGCGGTTTCTTCAAAGCAAGGGCTTTGCTGCGGTACTACGCAGAAACGCTGACCCGTCGGTGCTTCCATTACCCACCAATCTTTGATTTTTTCCAGCTTCGTGGCGCCCAGCGACTCCAATCGCAGTACCTCAGCATCGACGTCGTCTGCTTCGATGTCCAGGTGCACTCGACTTGGGTGGTCTACCTTTTGCACCTCAACTGAGATCTCGCGTTCAGTGGGTTGCAAGGTCTCGTAGTTCTCTTCGCCATGGTTCGGTTTGCGCGGATATCCAAGCACTGCGCTCCAGAAATCGGTGGCCGCACTCAGGTCTTCCGTGTCGCAATCTATGCATATACCTGCAAGTCGACTACGGTGCATTGATCTTCTCCCTTGCGGTGACAGGCCTCGTTAGATAGTCACATACGTCTGCCAGCCGGGCATTCTCCGGGTATTCAGTAGGCTCAAAACCAAGCGCTGTATAGCATTTGTAGGCTGGTGTGTTGTCCTGATAAACGAACAGGGAATATCTATCGCAGCTGAACATACCGGCACTCGTCTCCATCAACATCTCAACCAGCCGTGTCCCTACACCGCGGCCTCGCATCGTTGGGTCAACCGCCAGCCTTGCCAGATTGATACAGCCTACTCGCTCATAGATCTGACCGAATGCAGCAAACGCACCGCTCGGATCCCGCAAGGTAAACGTCGCCATCCGGCCCCAGTGAATATCTTCAGCAAAAGAATGGCGATTGAACGGGAAGCGAAAGTCCGGACCACCCCAGGTACGCGTGCTCGCTTCGTCCGGAAACCACTTCATAAGCTTATCGATGTCGCTCGCCGACATTTCGTCAAGCAGCCAATCATCGCGGCGCAGCGGCAGCAAAAGACTAGCCGCCTGTCATTGTTTCTGCGAAGTAACGGTCGAACGCTCGATGGACGATTTCGGGCGAAACGCCAACCGCCTCAACCGCCTGATTGAATTTCTCCATCTCTGCCACTTCTCTGCGTCCATCCGCAGCAATTACCTTGAGCGCCATCACGGCAATGTCCTCTTTGTCGTCGTCCGACAGCGTCTTGCCAAGTTCAGCAAGCAGTTCCGCCAGCTCCGGTTTTTCAGCAAGTTCGCTCATGGCTCGTGTCAGCAACTCTAAAGTCTCGGAGCCAGCCAATTGAAAATGCTCCTGAATCAGATCCAGCATTTTGGCCGTTTCTTCCGGTTCGATGCTGCCGCTGCCGCGCGCTATAAAAATAAGCAGGGCTGCGACGAGAAACTGCGAATCATAGGATTCCGTTTTGCCATCCGATTCGACAATCAATCGCGTGCCTTCAAGGCGTGACGTAATGATCGTATCGCTCATAGTTCTACTTCCCAGTCTCGTACTTGCTACGCATATGTTTTACAGACTTTTCAATCAGAGTATTCAATACATTCTCATCAACGTCAGCAAGGCGCTTGATATACAGACAAGACTTCCCGGTCTTGTGCTTGCCGAGTTTTGCCAGCAACTTGTCGCTGCCTTTGAAGCCGGCCATGATGTAAATTGATAAATTCTGTTTTCGCGGCGAATAGCCAACCAATGGCCAATCGCCTTCCTGGCCGCGCGCATACTTATAGTGATAACTGCCAAACCCGACGATCGACGAACCCCACATCTTGGCCCGCGAGCCGGTTGCTGCTCGCATCATCTTTGCTAACTTCTTCGAGTCCGACCGTTGTTCCTTGTCGTCGACCGCCGCCAGGAATGACGTCACGCTCGCATTGTTCTGCTTGGTCTTTAGCTCGGCCATTGCCTTTCTCTCTGACTCCTAGTGCGAAGTCCCGAACAAACGGTCACCCGCGTCGCCCAACCCCGGAACTATGTATTTGTTTTCATTGAGGTGATCATCGATAGCCGCCGTATAGACTGGCACATCCGGATGCTCGTCTGCGACCAATTCCAGGCCCTCAGGACAGGTCACGATGCAGACAACTACGATCTTGCCAGCGCCGGCTTTCTTCAGCAGGTCGATAGCGGCATTCGTCGATCCCCCGGTCGCCAGCATCGGATCGATAATGATGCAGGTACCGCCTTTCGTCTGCGTGGGCAGGCGCTCGTAGTAACTGACAGGCAGCTTTGTCTCTTCATCACGATACAGGCCAACGAAACCAACTCGCGCGGTTGGCACAAGCTCCAGGATGCCCTCCAGCATACCGACGCCGGCTCGCAATATGGGCACGACGACGAGATCAGTGTCGATCTTCTTGCACGTCGCCTCGGCGACTGGCGTTTGTACTGTCACTTCCTTGACGGCAATGTTTTTCAACGCCTCGTAACAAAGGAATTCGGTGATCTCTGTCGCCAGCTCTCGAAATCGCTTATGTCCTGTGTCTACATCGCGAATAATCGCTAGTTTGTGCTGTACGCATGGATGATCGATCAGTTCGTGCATGTTTTGTGCTCCGTTTTTCTTATTCTGCTGCGCTCTCTTTCCAGATCGCGTATTCATTACCGGTAGGGTCCAGAAACTGAAAGCGGCTGCCCCCGGGAAACTCAAAAATATCCTTGGTGATGGTGCCACCAAGCTGTTTGACCTTGTCCAAGTCGCGTTGCAAATCGTCACTATAGAAGACTAAGAGTACACCACGACCATGGCCTGGTTCTGCCGAACGGCAAATTCCGCCGTCAAAGCGACCATCGTTGAAACTGAGGTAATCCGGGCCCCATTCCTGGAATTCCCAGCCAAACATCGCTTCAAAGAATGCGCGGGCCTTCGCCGGGTCCGAGACCGGAATCTCAAGGTAATCAATTCGGTTTTCAGGTCGCATTCGGGATTCGCTCCTATTCGAATTCCTGTCCAATCGCGCGCAGGAAACTTTGTTTATCAGCTGGAGAGATCATTATGCGTCGCCCCTTACCGTACACAATAAGCAATCTGTCTAGTGACATAGCAGGCGCGGACCACATGGCACGAGTTGGCGAAACCGATGTGATATCTGCAATCGGGATCTTCCAGCGAATTGGCCCTGAGACGACACGCAACGTATCTTTGTTGACCGCGTAGTAGGTTCCGAATGTCAGCCATATCAACAAGACAAAAACAGCGACCAAAATCAGAGTCGCAATGGTTTTGTCCGCTGGGCTGTCACCCGACATCGCAAAAATGACGATAAATGCGAGATCCATTACAGCTACAGCGACGATCAGCAGCGCTATCCAGGTGTCGATTTTCGACTTAAATCGCTTCTCGGTCATGCGTCATACTATAAAGGCAAACGTCCTCATCGTCTCCAACCAGGCGGGTCATTCGCTCATAACGCAGGCCTAGTTTTTTCGCGAGGCCAATTGATGGGGCGTTTTCCGCAGAAATAAACGCGACTACTCGAGTCAGACTGACGTCAGTGATGCCATATTCAAGCACCGCGCATGCGGCCTCGTAGGCGAATCCCTTGCCGCAGAACTCGGGCAGTATGCTCCAGCCGATGTCGGGATCATCGAATCCTTCACGTCGAAATAACCCACAGGTTCCAATCGCCTGGTCGTTCTCGCGTATAGCAATCCGGAACGGCCCGTAGCCATATTTCTCGTACAACTGGAAGGCGCCTTCCTGCAGGGCGACTCGAGCATCATCAATAGTATGTATTCCGCGGTCACCAACGTATTTATAGAAGGCCGGGTCGTTCCAGACCGACAACATCAAATCTGCGTCTGCAAGGGTTAGCCTGCGAATAGCAAGTCGCTCGGTCTGCAGAGCGAACTCAGGTTGCTGTCCGCTCATGCCTCTGGCGGCGCGAACCGTTGCCGGAAGGTAAACGCAAACTCCGTCGGGCCGTCTCGCCAGAGTGCGTCGAATCGCTCTTTGGCCTCTTCCACCGTTGGAATATGCCCGGATTCGATCCACCACAAGACCAACGATGGCCGTGTTGACCGCTCGAACCACTGCGCTCTGTTCTGCAGCGCCTCGCGGTGATCAGTGTGATAGGCGTACTTCTCGAGGGCCTCGGCGGACTCCCAAACCGACATATTGAATAGAATAAGCTCGTCCTCGAAGATACGAGCCTCGTTCCCACTCTCGTCGGTGTAGCGCCAGATAAACCCGGGACTGGCATCGGCAAGAACATTCAGCGGTTCCAACCGCTCGATGAAACCAACCATCACTTCGTCTTCGTATTGGCCACGCATGCGGGCAATATTTGACGTTGCGAGTTGGTGAGACATCGGCTATGTCTCCAACTTGCGTATTCCGATCGCATGGCGAATCTCTTCAAGAAACGGTGTCGCCAGCTCACGCGCGCGCAACGCACCTTTCACCAGCTCCGCTTCAACCGCGGCAGGGTCAGCAATTAACCGCTCGTATTCTTCGCGGGCAGGCTTGATGGTTTCGTTTACGTATTCGAACAAAACTTGTTTCATCTCGCCCCAGGCGATGCCTTCGGCATAGCGCTTCTCAATATCCCTGGTCTCTTCTTCCGTCGCGAATGCCTTGAAGATGTCATACAAAGTGCTGTCTTCAATACTCTTGGGCTCGCCTGGCTCAAGACTGTTGGTCTTGATCTTCATGATCAGCTTGCGTAGTCGTTTCTCGTTCGCGAACAATGGAATAGTATTGTTGTAGCTCTTCGACATCTTGCGACCGTCAAGACCTTTGAGAACAGCAGTATTCTCACCAATCTGGGCCTCCGGCAACACGAATGTCTCACCGTAGTGATGATTAAATCGCTGTGCCATATCTCTGGCCATCTCGACATGCTGCTTTTGATCCTGCCCAACCGGCACGAAATGTGGTTTGAACATCAAAATGTCAGCAGCCATCAGAATCGGATAGCTGTAAAGGGCCATAGTGACGCCCTTGTCCGGATCCTTATTGCCAGCTTCGGCATTCGCTTGCACTGCGGCCTTATAGGAGTGCGCACGATTCATCAGGCCCTTGGCCGTCATGCTCGTGAGAATCCAGGTCAGCTCGGGAATCTCGGGCAAGTCTGACTGACGGTAGAAATAGGCGTGTTCAGTATCGAGACCAAGTGCTAACCAGGCAGCCGCTATCTCCAACGTCGACTGTCCGATCTTATCGGGATCTTCGTTTTTGGCCAGCGAGTGATAGTCGGCCAAGAAATAGAAGTGCCGCGTATCCGGGTCTTTACTGGCAGTGATGCCAGGCCGAATCGCGCCCACGTAGTTGCCAATATGTGGCGTGCCGGTCGTCGTGATACCGGTGAGATAGGTGTCCTGCGTCATGCGGCAATAATGCCTAGATTGCCCGGGGATTGAAACACGGTATCATCGTATGCATGACGCCAGACTACTCAGATAAGAACCCAGACCTCGCGGCTTTGTACCCGGACCATATTCAAAGAGTCTGTGACCGCCATGACTATGCACTGGAAAACGCCGGTGCGAACCATGCTGTGATTTTCTCGGGCCACCCAAAAACCGCGTTTCTTGACGATCGTACCTATCCATTCATGTCGAACCCGCAGTTCGTCAGCTGGTTACCACTAACGAGTTTGCCTTTATCCTATATTGTCTATACGCCGGGCGAGAAACCGATCCTGATCTATTATCAACCGCGCGACTACTGGCATGTTGTGCCAGGCGAACCAGACGGTTACTGGTTGTCGCATTTTGATGTGCGCGTGGTCCATGAAGTTGACGAAATTAAGCAACATCTGCCGGTCGATCGCAGCCAGTGTGTGTTGATCGGCGAAATCGATGACGACGCCCACGCGTTTGGAATTGAACGTGTTAATCCGTCGACAACGATGAACATTCTGCACTACGCACGCGGTATAAAAACTGAATACGAGATCTTTTGTATGCGCTTGGCCGCGCAGCGTGGAGTCAGTGGTCACCTGGCCGCCGAAACCGCTTTTCGCGATGGACAGTCGGAGTTTGAGATTCACCGCGCCTACTGCCAGGCAGTCAGCCATACCGATT
>JBPCXZ010000231.1:0-6079 GCA_051008055.1 Woeseiaceae bacterium | reverse complement strand
CTGTACCCGGCGATGGAAGATTTCCAGCTGGATATCATGATCGGCGAAGGTCCTGCTGCACGGTCGATAAAGCTGGATCTGCCTCCGTTCACTTTAGTCGGTGCCACCACGCGTGCTGGATTGTTGACGTCGCCGTTACGCGATCGTTTTGGCATCGTCCAGCGACTGGAGTTTTATTCGACCGATGATCTAGAAGCGATAGCGAATCGTTCAGCAGGAATTCTTAATCTGCCGATTGAAGTACCAGGGGCTGCGCAGATCGCCAGGCGTGCCCGCGGCACGCCGCGCATAGCGAATCGCTTGTTGCGTCGGGTACGAGATTTCGCGGAAGTGGAGGGTGACGGCGTCGTCACGGAAGCCATTGCGATTAGTGCCATGGATATGTTGCAAGTCGACCCGAATGGTTTTGACGCGATGGATCGGCGGGTTCTGCAAACCATTGTTGAAAAATTTGATGGCGGGCCGGTAGGGATTGAGAGTCTTGCTGCCGCGGTTGGTGAAGAGCGTGGCACGATCGAGGACGTGATTGAGCCGTACCTGATCCAGCAGGGCTTCATGATGCGTACCGCGCGTGGTCGTGTCGCAACCAAGAATACCTATCTGCACCTCGGTCTCACGCCGCCCGTTCGGGAGACTGCTGCGGAACTGCCTCTGTTCGACGAGGACTGAATTGCAAATGAGTTCCACTAACGACAGCAAACCCTTCGAGTGGCCGGTCCGCGTTTACTATGAGGACACGGATGCACAGGGAGTTGTCTACTACGCTAATTATTTTCGTTACATGGAGCGTGCCCGCACGGAGTGGTTACGCGCGCTCGGCGTTGATCAAGCCAAGCTCTTGAATGAAGAACGCCGGATGTTTGTCGTCACGCAGACTGATGCCGAATTTCTGGCGCCGGCGAAATTAAATGACGAGGTCGTGGTTACGGCTCGACTCAGTGGTCTCACGCGCGCGACATTTGATATTGAACAAAACATTTACCTGAACAGTCTAGAAGGCAAGTTGCTCATACGTGGTGGTGTCAAAGCGGCATTCCTGAATGCTGACACGTTGCGCCCATTGCGAGTACCTGCCGATATTTTTGAAGGAACACATTGATGACATCTGATACATCCGTTCTTGGACTGATGCTGGACGCGAGCATACCGGTCATGCTGGTCATGGTCCTGCTCGTCCTCGCCTCGCTCATGTCCTGGAGCATTATTTTCGCGAAGCGCAAGCTTATTCGTCGTACCAAAGACTCCTCGGACGAGTTTGAGGCGAGCTTCTGGTCAGGTGGAGACCTGAATACGCTTTACCAGGCGGCAGCGAAGTCGCGCGGCGGCGTGGTCGGTATGGCCAGCATATTTGAAGCAGGATTTCGCGAGTTCAATCGCGCTATGCAACAGTCCGGCATCAATGCGGACAAGGTCGTCGAGGAATGCCGGCGCGCAATGCGCGTGGCGCAGATGCGCGAGGTCGACCGCCTTGAGCAGGGCCTCGCAACCCTGGCGACGATTGGGTCGACCAGCCCGTATGTCGGCTTGTTCGGCACCGTATGGGGCATCATGAATGCCTTCATCGGGCTTGCCGGCATGCAAACAGCAACGCTCGCTGTTGTGGCACCACCTATCGCGGAGGCCTTGATCGCGACGGCGATGGGGCTGTTCGCAGCGATACCGGCGGTCATTGCCTACAACCGCTACGCCGACAAGGTCGTGCGACTTGAATACCGTTACGACGGTTTCACGGAAGAGTTCTCCAGCATCTTGCAAAGGCACGCGCGCAACAAGCAAGGGGTCTGACATGGCGACGCCACTCCAAAAACGGAAACTAATGGGGGAGATCAACGTCGTTCCCTATATCGATGTCATGCTGGTGCTGCTCGTGATCTTCATGGTGACAGCACCACTCCTGACACAGGGCGTTAAAGTCGAGCTGCCCAAAGCGGGGGCTGAGCCAATCGCCGACGTGCCAGATCATCCACCTCTGATTATCAGTGTTGATGCTGAAGGGAATTTGTACATCAACACCGGCGACGACGAAGATCTGCCAAAGACTGGCAAAGTAATTGCAGCTCATGTCGGCGCGGTACTGCGCAATCGGCCGGACACTCCAGTGCTGGTTAAGGCGGATCGTTCAGTGCCCTATGGCAATGTCGTTGGCGCGATGGTCGTGTTGCAGCAGGGCGGCGCTGACTCGATCGGCTTCGTCACAGACCCGCTGGATACCTACCCGGTGCCGGAATAGAACTTCGCGACTGTGAATCAGAAGTATCAAAACGTCGGGCCAGTCACCATTTCCGTGTTGTTGCACGCAACGCTGATAGCGTCACTGGTGGTTGTTTTCGATTTTGACAAGACGCCGGACATTGCAGTGCCACTGGCACTGAATGCCACGCTGGTCACCGAGAATGCTGTCGTCATTCCGCCGGTCGTCGAGGAACCCCCGGAGGTCGAAAAACCACCTCCACCACAGCCGAAACCGGAACCGGATACCGCAGAGCAGGAGCGCATCGCGGCGGAAAAGGCGCAACGCGAACGGGACGCGGCTGAAGAAAAGGCGCGTCTGCAGAAAATCGAAGATGACAAGGCAGAGGCGGAGCGGCAGCGTGTGGCTGAAGAAGAGCGCAAGCGCAAGGAGGCCGAGGCGGAAGCCGAGCGTCGCCGCATCGAAGCGGAGGAGCAACGGCAGGCGGACATTGAGCGGCAGCGTGCCGAAAACGAGCAAATTCGTAAGGCAGAAGAAGATGCGGCGCGGCAAGCCGAGCTCGAAGCGGAGTCCCAGCAAATGCAGGCTATGGCGGCGAGCGCAAAGTCCGCCTACATATTTGCGATCCAGCAAAAGATCACTCGCAACTGGGTCCAGCCGCCTACCGCCGAAGAAGGGCTCGATTGTGTAGTCAAGGTGCAGCAAACTGCGGGGGGAGAGGTCGTCAACGTGAGTTTCGGTGGCTGCAATGGTGACGCGACTGTGCGCCGTTCAATTGAGGCCGCTGTTTACAAGGCGTCGCCGCTACCGGCACCGCGTGACCCGAGTGTTTTTGATCGAAATTTGGAATTAAGATTCATTACCTAAGGGTAGAATCCCGGCAAACAGGAACAAGAGATAACCGTGTTAAGAAATTTTCTTAAAGTATTTGCTATTACCATCCTGCTAAGCAGTTCCGCTTATGCGGATCTGGTCATTGAAATTACCGAAGGCATCAAACGGCGCCCGATCGCGGTCGTGCCGTTTGGCTGGAACGGCGATGGCGCCGAACCACCACTCGATATCGCAAAAGTTATCAGCGACGACCTTACTCGCAGCGGCCGCTTTGCACCGATTCCGATAGCGGACATGCTGCAGTTACCGACGGAAGGCGCTGATGTCGATTTCGACGACTGGGCGATCCTTGGGGTTGAGGCTGTGGTTATTGGCTCGGTCGAACAGACAGGTGAGAACGCCTACAACGTGCAGTTCCAGCTGTTTGACGTATTTGCGCGCGACCAGCTGGTCGGTTACCGCATGCCGGCAAGCCGCGGCACGATGCGACGCGTGGCGCATCGTGCTGCCGACATGATTTATGAGGAGCTGACCGGTATCAAAGGCGTTTTCGATACCAAGGTGGCCTACGTAACGGCGAAACAGAGCGGCGGCGCAAAGTTATATTCGTTGATCGTCGCAGATCAGGACGGCGAGAATGCCAATACCATTATGGAGAGCCGTAATCCGATCATGTCACCCGCCTGGTCACCCGACAGCCGGCGTCTCGCCTATGTCTCTTTCGAGGGCAACAGGTCCTCAATTTTTGTTCAGACTTTGCGTACCGGCAACCGGATGCAGGTTTCCAACAAGGCAGGTATTAACGGTGCACCCGCATTTTCTCCGGACGGCAAACAGCTGGTACTGACGCTTGGCGGCGTCGACGGCAACCCTGATATCCACATCATGGATATCAATACCAAGCAGACTCGCCGGCTGACCACGCATCGAGCGATTGATACAGAAGGCAGCTGGTCGCCGGATGGCGAGCATATTTATTTCACGTCGGATCGCAGCGGCGGCCCACAGATCTACCGAGTACCAGTATCCGGTGGAACACCGGAGCGCATTACCTTCGAGGGGAGTTATAATGCACGGCCAAGGATGTCCGCGGACGGTACCCGACTCGCAATGGTTCACCTTTTTCAGGGTAACTACCGGATTGCGGTAATGGATATGATTGACGAGAAGCGCAGGGACCTGCTGGTGCTGTCAGCTGGTCAGCAGGACGAATCTCCGAGCTTCGCGCCAAATAGCGATACCTTGATCTACGCGACTCGAGCCACGCGCAATGGAGTGCTCGAGACCGTTACGGCTGACGGTCTGATACGACAAAGATTGGCGCCTGGAGACGGCGATGTGCGTGAGCCGGTGTGGTCACCATTTCAAAGATTTTAGATAATATTGTACATTAATTAATAGTCATAACTTATTGTTATAATTATATTTACTCGAAAGAGAAAACAAGGAAATTCGAAATGCCTCAGTACAAACTAGTAATCCTCGCCCTTGCGGCTTTTGCACTTGCGGGTTGCGGTAACAAGGACACGGTGCCGGATCCTGAGCCGACTGAAACGGTTGGCAGCGCTGGAGAGGGCGCGGATACCGAAGGCTACGGCAATGATGGCCTGCAGGACGGTGAATTTGTGGACTACGACCAGGCGTCCGAAGAGCTTGATACGGTTGTCTACTTTGACTACGACTCGTCAGAACTGCGCGCAGAGGACACCGAGCTTGTGGCAAGGCATGCGCGCCAACTCGGCATGAATGCCGGCATGAGCGTGCGCCTGGAGGGCCACGGTGACGAACGAGGGTCGCGTGAGTACAACATTGGTCTAGGTGAGCGTCGTGCCCAAACTGTGCGCCGACTGCTGCTTATCCAGGGTGCCAGCGCATCTCAAGTGTCGACGGTTAGTTTCGGCGAGGAAAGACCGGCGGCTGAAGGCACCACGGAAGCTGCCTACTCGCAGAACCGTCGTGTCGAGATCAAGTACACCGACTAGGCGACGGGTTCAGAATGAGAAATATGCCCGTTATGCGGCTCCTGCTGGTATTGCCTGTGATCCTGAGCAGCGCTTGCTCCGTGTTGACGCCTCCGGCCGAAGATCCGGTACTGATAAAGCTTGAAGAGCTCGATCAGCGGCTGCAGGCCATAGAGCGCGTCATGGAGAACCAGAGCCTGGTGCAGCTTACTCAGCAAGTGGATGCCCTTGAGAGGCGGGCAGATGGATTGCTGGGAAGTACGGAAACGCTACAGCACGATGCGGGGACGACGGCGGAACGGCAACGCCAGCTTTATGCGGACCTGGACTCGCGCATCCAGGAGCTGGAAGCGAGTGCGCAGGTTGCGAATAACGCCAACGTGCTGGACGGAGGAACGTTGCAGCAGGGCGAACTACCGATTCCAGGGGGCTCTGATCGAGACAATTACCAGGTCGCCCTGGAATTGTTGCGTGATGAGCGCTATGACCAGTCGGCGGTATCGTTCCAGGAATTCCTGGTCTCGTTTCCCGACAGCCAGCTGGCGGCCAATGCGCAATACTGGTTAGCGGAGTCCTATTATGCGTCCGACGAGTTCGAAAAAGCGCTCGAGGATTTCGCTCGGGTCATCGAGAATTACCCGCAATCGACCAAGGTGCCGGATGCGCTCCTGAAGATGGGCTATTGCAACTACAGCCTGCAACGCTGGGACGACGCACGTACAGCATTGTCGAGAGTGCAATCGGACTATCCAACGACGACCGCCGCACGCCTGGCGGACCAGTACCTGAAGCGCATGGAATCTGAAGGCGTCTAGGCAAAAGTTGCGGAGACGGTTGTCATTTTTGCGGGGTTCGGTATGATGCCGCCCGCTGATCTTGCAGGGGCGTTAGCTCAGAGGTAGAGCATTCGGCTTTTAACCGACTGGTCGTAGGTTCGATCCCTACACGCCCCACCACCTCCCATTTTGTTTCAAATAAAACAGGCGACGGCCTGAGTATCTGCCGCTATTATTCACGTTTTTGCGCAGGGCCTCTTTCATTGAGCAGTCATTGGGAAATTCACAAGTTTGGCGGCAGCAGCCTCGCTGACGCC
>JBPCXZ010000230.1:0-3099 GCA_051008055.1 Woeseiaceae bacterium | reverse complement strand
TACAGTGCGCGTGCCTGGGAGATGATTCAGCACGAAACGGTTTCGCCGCACGATTGTGTTGGCTCCAACATGTACGCACACGTCTTGCGCGGCACGGTCAAACGCATCGTTCCGCGTAGCAACGAAGCTATCAATGAAACCTGGTTATCCGACCGCGACCGTTTCAGTTATGAAGGTATTTACAGTGCGGATCGTCTGCAAAATCCGCAACTCAAAGAAAGCGGCGAATGGCGCGAGGTCGACTGGGAAGAAGCACTTGGCAAACTTGCCGAAGTATTAGGGCAGGCGGCAAGTGACAAGATTGGTTTGCTGGCGTCACCTAGTGCCACCGTTGAAGAGTCCTGGTTATTGTCACGACTCGCCACGCACATGGGTACCGCGAACATTGATCACCGCATCGGTCGCCGTGACTTTAGTAACCAGGATCATGACCCGGTATATCCATGGTTAGGATGCGATATTGCTGAGTTGGAGCAGCAAGACGCCATCTTGATGGTCGGGTCGAATATTCGACACGAAGCACCAATATTGGCGCATCGCCTACGCAAGGCATCGCTGAACGGTGCGAAGGTCAGTTTTGCGAACAGCGTTCGTTATGAATACTTTTTTAACATCGACAATTACGCGTCTGATGCAGGGCTTATCGAATTATTGGCTGGCGTCGCTGTTGCCGTAGTGGGTAAGAAAGAATTGCCGGCGGGCATTGCGGCGCTCTGCAAGGGCGTCAATGCGAGTGACGAGCAGAAGGGTATTGCCGCGGCATTGCAGGAAGCGGAACAGGGCGTCGTGTTGCTGGGCTGTATCGCTACACGCCATGGAGCTTACTCGGCCTTGCGTGACCTGGCCGCGTTTGTCGCAGATGCGTCTGGCGTCAAACTAGGCTTTATTTCGGATGGTTCGAATTCGGCTGGTGCGCACCTCGCGGGTGTTTTGCCGCACCGTGATGTCGGTGGGGCAGCTCGAGCAACCGCTGGCTTGAATGCCAATGCAATGACTGCTGCGAAGCTTGATGCGCTTTTGTTGCTTAATCTAGAGCCAGGCGCTGATCTGGTTACGCTCGGCGAGCATGACTTCGTCGCCGCGTTGACCTCATTTGACTCAGAGTCGCTGCGTGAATCGGCGGACTTGTTATTGCCGATTGGTACGTTCGCCGAAACGTCGGGAACGTACGTGAATGTCGCTGGAACCTGGCAGAGTTTTGCAGGCGTCGCTTCACCAGTTGGTGATGCGCGGCCAGCGTGGAAGGTGCTGCGCGTAATGGGTAACCTTTTGGACGTAGATGGATTTGACTACGTCAGTAGCGAAGACGTGCGTGACGAGTTCGCAGCGGCAGTTGCTGAAGTTGCGCCGAGCAACGAGATCCAGAGCCAGGCAAAACATTCGGCGCCCAATGGCGCGGACGCCGTAGCTGATCAGACTGACGTATCAATTTACACCGTTGACGGCGTGGTACGTCGGGCCGCAGCGTTGCAGATGACGGCTGAAGCCAAACGTGGCAAGGCGGTTGACGAGTGACGGCGATTATGGAGTTCGCGCTCGGCCTTTGGGATGCGGTACCGCCGTTGTTGCAATACCTGACGACTGTACTGTTCAAAATCCTGGTCGTGGCAATTGCTGTAATTCTTGTCGTAGCGTTCTCGACGTATTTTGAACGTAAGGTCATCGGCAGCATGCAGGGCCGCGTCGGGCCAAACAGGGTCGGTCCGCTCGGGCTGGGCCAGCCGTTCGCCGACGTCATTAAGCTACTCATCAAAGAAGTCGTCATTCCGACGAAGTCCAACAAATTTCTGTTCATCATTGCACCGTTGCTTACCTTGGTGCCGGCGCTCGCGGCCTGGGCCGTCATTCCGATGAACGACTGGTTCGTGATTGCTGATATCAACGCGGGCCTCTTGTATGTATTGGCGCTGACCTCGCTTGGCGTATATGGCGTCATCCTGGCGGGTTGGGCGACCAACTCGAAGTACGCATTTCTCGGCGCCATGCGTTCGGCGGCACAGATCGTTGCTTACGAAATTGCGATGGGATTTGCCCTGGTCGGCGTCCTGATGGCGGGCGGCAGCCTGAATCTCGGCGAGATCGTGCAGGCACAGGCAGGCGGTTTCACCAACTGGTTCCTGCTGCCATTGCTGCCGTTGTTCCTCGTTTACTGGATTTCAGGCGTTGCCGAGACCAACCGAGCGCCGTTTGACGTCGCAGAAGGTGAGTCTGAGATTGTGGCCGGTTTCCATGTGGAGTATTCCGGAGTCGCCTTCGCGCTGTTCTTCCTCGCCGAATACGCGAATATGGTTTTGATTGCCGGATTGACGGCTATTTTCTTCCTGGGTGGTTGGGCGTCACCATTCGAAGGCATTGGTTTTTTGCAGCAGTTCGGTGATATTCCGTTGGTTGGCTGGATAGTGGCCGGTGGCTTCCCCTGGCTGTTCATTAAGATCGCATTTTTCATGTACACCTTCTTCTGGATGCGCGCGACGTTCCCGCGCTACCGCTATGACCAGATCATGCGCCTGGGCTGGAAGGTGTTTATTCCTATCACGATTATCTGGATCGCCGTTGAAGGCGTAATGGCATGGATGCACGTCGGTCCATGGTCACACTTGACGATCTAGGTTGGCAGAACGATGAATCAACTAATCAGCTATATAAAAACCTTTTCCTTATGGGAGTTGTTCAAGGGATTGTCGGTGACGCAGCGTAATTTCTTTAGAAAGAGCGTTACGCTGGAGTACCCGGAAGAAAAGACACCGCAGTCACCACGTTTTCGTGGCTTGCATGCGTTACGCCGTTATCCGAATGGCGAGGAACGTTGCATTGCCTGCAAGTTGTGTGAGGCCGTCTGTCCGGCGCTGGCGATTACCATCGAGTCGAATGTCAGCGATGACGGTACCCGGCGCACCAGTCGTTACGACATCGATTTATTCAAATGTATTTATTGCGGGTTCTGCGAAGAGGCCTGTCCGGTGGACGCGATTGTTGAAACGCGAATTCACGAGTACCACATGGAAGCGCCGGGCGAGAACATCATGACCAAGGACAAGCTGTTAGCCGTTGGCGAGAAATATGACGCCATGATTTCGGCGGACAAGGCTGCGGACGCGA
>JBPCXZ010000229.1:0-4148 GCA_051008055.1 Woeseiaceae bacterium | reverse complement strand
TTCTGATATTTGATTTCGCTGATCGATATAATCAGGCGCGTGAGGAGTTACATGCATGGCTCGCCAGCGGTGAGCTCAAAAGTTTGACTGACGAAGTACAGGGGCTCGAAGCAGCACCGGCTGCGTTTGTCGACCTGCTCAGCGGCGGCAATGTTGGCACGCGAATCGTGAGATTGGATTAAATGAAGAAGACAAGACAAAATTTTATTGCCGGTGAGTGGCTCGATGGTGCCAGTGCCATAGACAACATCAATCCGTCTGATACCTCGGATGTGATTGGCGAATACGCACAGGCTGATGTCGCCCAAACCGAGCAGGCAATCGAGGCCGCCAGCATGGCACTCCAGGCCTGGGCCAATTCACCGATTCAGCAACGCAGCGACATGCTGGACAGAATCGGCAGCGAAATCCTCGCACGCAAAGAGGAGTTGGGTGAGCTTGTGTCGCGCGAAGAAGGTAAGACCCGGCCCGAAGGCATAGGCGAGGCGATGCGCGCCGGCCAGATTTTCAAGTACTTCGGTGCAGAGGCGTTGCGCCTGGGCGGTGAGATGTTTGACTCCGTACGCCCCGGCATAGACGTTTCGATGACTCGTTCTCCGGTGGGTGTCGTCGGTCTCATACTCCCGTGGAACTTCCCCATCGCCATACCTGCGTGGAAAGTTGCCCCTGCATTGGCCTATGGCAACTGCGTCGTATTCAAACCCGCCGCCCTGGTTCCTGCTACGGCTCACGTAATGTCGGAAATCATCGTCAATGCGGGCGTACCGGAAGGCGTTTTCAATCTCGTCATGGGCAGCGGCTCCAAAGTTGGCGCGACGATTGTGAATCACCCGAAAGTGAACGCCATCAGCTTTACGGGCTCAGTGCCAACGGGTCGCGGGGTCGCGGCAGCGGCCGTCGCTCGGATGGCGAAAGTTCAATTGGAGATGGGCGGAAAAAATCCGCTGGTTATACTTGATGACGCAGACCTTTCGACGGCAGTCGAGTGCGCCGTCAACGGAGCCTATTTTTCCACGGGCCAGCGTTGCACCGCGTCCAGCAGACTGATTGTTACGGAAGGCATTCACGATCAATTCGTCACAGCGATGAAAGAGCGCCTTGCAGGTATGACGACCGATCACGCACTCAAGGCTGGTACCGATATCGGACCCGTCGTCGATCAGCAGCAACTGCAGCAGGATGTCGACTACATTCAGATCGGACGCGACGAAGGCGCGAATCTCGTTTGTGGTGGCGAACAAGTCTCGCGCGATACTGACGGTTTTTTCCTGACGCCGGCGCTGTTCACGGAAACGAATAACGACATGCGTATCAATCGCGAAGAGATATTTGGTCCTGTCGCCAGCGTAATTCGTGTTAAAGATTACGATGAAGCGCTAGCAACGGCGAACGATACCGAGTTCGGTTTGTCGTCCGGCATCATCACCACGTCTCTGAAGTACTCGACGGACTTCAAACGCAATATTCAGTCCGGCGTTGCGAACGTAAATCTTCCCACGGCTGGCGTGGACTACCATGTCCCATTCGGAGGCACTAAGGGATCCAGCTACGGTGCGCGTGAGCAGGGAAGTTACGCGAAGGAGTTTTACACCACCGTTAAGACGGCCTACACGCTGTCCTGAGTGTCATGGCTAGTGACCTCGATGTAAAACCCGTAGCGATCGCCGATTGGGATGAGTCTCTTGCGTCCATAGTTGAAGACATGGGCGGAAGACCACTCAATGTCCATAGTTTGATGGCGCACAACCCGGCACTCCTGAAGGCGTGGTGGGATTTTCGAAATTACTCCGTGCAGGGTGGCGCCTTGGGAAGACGCAGGGGCGAATTGCTGATATTGCGCGTCGCCGTGCGGCTAAAAACCTGGTACGAATGGGGCTCCCACGTAGAACGTTCGCTGGCCTGCGGCTTATCGATGGCTGAAATTGAACGGGTTAAGCTGGGCGTTGGCGCAGCCGGTTGGGAAGAGTGGGACGAGGCAGAATCAGTCTTGCTACAAAGTGTTGATGAGCTGTTGGAGACACAGGGATTAAAACCATCTAGCCATTCTGCTTTGCGCGAACATTTTAGCGTGTCCGAGATCATGGACATTATCGCCATACACGGCATGTATGTGATCCTTGGCGGTATGATCAATACATGGGGGTTGGAACTGGACGCCCACATAAAAAATAAGTTGCCGGACGGCGTCACCGAAGAAAAATTTGAAGCTGACGCCACCTAAACCGCACTGGGGAGAAAGGGATTGAGCATCAGGATTGGAATTGTTGGTCTGGGTTTTGGCGCAGAGTTCATTCCCATTTACCAGGCGCACCCGTCGGCGGAGCTGGTAGCTGTGTGCCAGCGATCGCAGGCTTCGCTTGACGAATTTGCAGATCGATATTCAGTTGCAAAGCGTTATACAAGCTACACGGATATGTTGGCGGATCCGGATATTGATGCCGTGCATATCAACACGCCCATCCCGTTACATGGTCAGCAGTCAATTCAGGCACTGAAAGCCGGCAAACATGTTGCGTGCACCGTACCGATGGCAACGACAGTCGAAGAATGCGAGGAAATAGTGCGGCTCAGCGAGTCGACGGGCCTCAAGTACATGATGATGGAGACCGTAGTTTACTCGCGCGAGTATCTCTTCATGAAAGAGCTCCATGAGAAGGGTGAACTCGGTGACATTCAGTTTCTAAAAGCATCGCACCAACAGGATATGGAAGGCTGGCCGGACTACTGGCCCGGGCTGCCGCCAATGCACTACGCGACACATTGCGTCGGGCCCATTCTCGGGCTCGCAGGAACTGAAGCGATATCAGTATCCTGTTTGGGCTCCGGACACATTCAAGCTGATCTGCAAAAGCATTACGGGTCACCGTTTGCCGTCGAGACCTGTCATTTCAAATTGGCAGATTCTGATGTTGTTGGGCATGTGTACCGGTCATTGTTTGATACTGCTCGGCAATACCGCGAAGGATTTGAAGTCTATGGCTCCAAAAAGTCCGTGGAGTGGCCACTGATTGAAGGTGAAGAACTCATCGTTCACACAGCCGGCAAAGCAGAAGAGGATATTCCGGAACGCGTAACGTGCCCGGACTACGCGCATTTGTTGCCGGATGAGATCGCAGCTTTCACGCAAGCCGGCGTTTACAACAAGGATGACGAAGAACATTTGTCGTTTACTCAAGGCGGCGGTCACGGCGGGTCTCACCCACATTTGGCACACCAGTTTGTGCAGATGCTGGAAACTGGCAAACAGGCGTATCCCGGTCCGCGAGCATCGGCGAACATCACCTGCGTTGGTGTGTTGGCGCACGAGTCGGCGATGAACGACGGTGTTGAGATGATGCTTCCTGAATTGACGCTCGGGGGTGACAAATGAGCGCTGCGCAAAGAACGGTCGCCGAATTTAGCGAAGCGCAAAAACGCTGGTTGTTTATTGGCTGTTTCGTCGCACTTACGGCGACTTCGTTCGGCTTCGTGGTTCGTACGCAGCTCATCGGCGAATGGGGCGTCGACTTCAACCTGACCGAAGTACAGAAGGGCGAAATTTTTGGTGTAGGGCTGTGGCCTTTCGCTATTAGTATTATTTTATTTAGCCTGGTCATCGACCGGATTGGCTACGGCAAGGCGATGGTGTTCGCGTTTGCTTGTCACGTCATGTCGGTCGTTCTGACGATTTTTGCGACAGGCTATTGGTCCTTGTACATCGCTACATTCATTGCCGCGCTCGGCAACGGTACGGTCGAGGCGGTGATCAATCCCGCCGTTGCAACGATGTATCCCAAAGACAAAACGAAGTGGCTGATTATTTTGCATGCAGGTTGGCCTGCAGGCTTAGTGCTGGGCGGGATGTTGGCAATCGGCATGGGTTCTCTCGCCTGGGAATGGAAAGCAGCGCTCTTGTTGATCCCCACCTTTATCTACGGTGCGATGCTGTTCAGGCGTTCTTTTCCTATCGATCAGCGTGTTGCGGGTGGTGTGTCATACAACGCCATGCTTAAAGAGACGGGTGGCCTGGGCGCATTAATCGTTCTATACCTGATCTTCAGCGAGATTGGCCGGGTCTTTGACGTGGATCCGCTGGTCAGTACGGGAATCGCGGTCGCAGCTGCAGCGGCGTTCGGTTTTTACGTGAAGTCATTAGGACGTCCGATCTT
>JBPCXZ010000228.1:0-13890 GCA_051008055.1 Woeseiaceae bacterium | reverse complement strand
TTGTCGATCACGCATTACAAGGGCAAGACCGAAGTATCGTCTGTGACCAATGAAGCGATTCCTGGCGTGCCGGGCAGCGAGAACGGCGTGCTGATTTTCAAGATCCTGCGCAATGCACTTGACGCACCGGATCGTGGCAAGGTTTGCATCGTCGGCCGAAACCCTGACGCTATCTGGTTCGACGAGTACGAGGATCGTGTCATTTACGATGAAGCTGGTCTGTACGACTACGCTCGAATCGACAAGAAGAAAGTCGAATTGAGCGACGTCGAAGAAGTCGCGTGAACGAGATTCGAGGCCCGAATTCATAGGGGAAAATGCCTGTGATTCCGGATGACTGGGTTTCGCCGCTTCTGCTATGTTCAGGTGACTAGTTGAGGGGGGGCACCGATGAATCCAAACAATCATGTCAAAGTGCTTTGCGTGCTTGCGATTGCGGCCGTTTGCGTGTCCGCACCGGTAACCACGGCCGCGGACGAAAGCAAACCCAATATCGTCCTGTTGGTAATGGATAATTTTGGCTACGGTGAAGTTGGTGTATACGGCGGCGGCGTATTGCGCGGAGCGCCGACGCCCAGAATCGACAGCATTGCGGCAGACGGCTACCAGCTCACCAATTTCAATGTTGAGGCAGAATGCACGCCCTCGCGTACGTCGCTAATGACCGGCCGTTACGGTATTCGCGCCCGGCAACGGCCGGACGGCCCACCACGCGGAATCTGGTGGGGCATTTCTCCCTGGGAAATCACTCTGGCCGAAATGTTGTCGGACGTGGGCTACGCAACCGGCATGTTCGGCAAGTGGCACCTGGGCAACGAGGTTGGGCGGTATCCGACGGATCAGGGATTCGACGAGTGGTACGGCATACCGAATTCGTCGGACCAGGCATTCTGGCCGGATAGTGATAGCTGGCAAGCCGATGCACACCCGGACCTCGAATTTACGCATGTCATGACGGCGAAGCGCGGCGAAGTGCCGCAGAAGCTGGATGTGTACGGCCGCGAGAAACGCAAACGTATCGATAAGGAGCTGACTGATTACACGGTCGACTTTATTCGCCGCAAGGCCGATGAAGGCACGCCATTCTTCGCGTATGTGCCGTATACGCAGACCCACGAACCGGTCGACGCACATCCGGATTTCAAAGGTACAACTGGCAATGGCAGTTTCGCCGATGTTCTGGCGCAGACCGATTCCTACGTAGGCGCGATTCTGGATACGCTTGAAGAGCTGGAGCTTGATGACAACACGATTGTTATTTTTACAGCAGACAACGGGCGCGAAGGCATCAAGCGATCATTCGGTTTTACCGGGCCCTGGCGCGGGACTATGTTCGCGCCATATGAGGGATCGCTAAGAGTTCCATTCCTGATTCGCTACCCAGGCAAGATACCTGCAGGTCAGGTTTCCAATGAGATCGTGCATCTGATCGATCTGTTTCCGACGTTGGCTAGTTTTGTTGGCGGCGAGATTCCCGAGGATCGAATTCTAGATGGCGTCGACCAGACAGCATTCTTTACGGGTGAGAATGAGAAGTCGGCTCGCGAGTCCGTCATCATCTACATTGGCAATACCTTGTTTGGTGCAAAGTGGCGCAACTGGAAGATCCTGCTTAGAGAAATCGACGAAGGAAGCTATGCGATTCAGGAAATGGCCTATCCGTCCATCTATAACCTGATTGTGGACCCCAAAGAGGAAGAACCCGAGAAGTTTTACCTCGACGACACCTGGGCGGACTACCCGTTGTATCAGGTTATCGAGGACCACGAAGCATCGATTGCCGCGGATCCGGGCGTGCCGGATTAGCACAGGGCTAATCACAACAGCGAAGGAGTTAGATATGCGATTGCGGGTACTCGCGGTGACGGCTATTGCCTTGCTGGGTGCGGCTTGCTCTGGTGAGCCACAGGTGGAGCTTGATGACGCTCTTGCGACGATAAGCAAGGAAAGCTTCGATGCCACAACACATTTTCTGGCTGATGACAGACTCAAAGGTCGCGCCACAGCGAGCCCCGAGTACATCCTTGCAGCGAATTTCGTAGCCGACCGCTTTGCCGAAATGGGCCTTCAACCTGGCGGCGATGATGGCTGGTTTCAGCAGGTCCCTTTTGTTACCGCGGCGATCGACGCTAAGAATTCGGGTGTCGTTTTGCACACGGCAGCTGGTGATCATGAGCTGGCGTGGATCACGGATACAGTGGTGTTCCCTGATGCCGTTCGCGATGAACTGGAGGTGCGAGCAGAGGTGGTGTTTGTCGGCTTCGGTATTCATGCGCCGGAATTGGGGTATTCGGACTACGACGGTATCGATGTTGAAGGAAAAATTGTCGCGACCTTCTGGGGTGGTCCGGATACATTTCCCGATGCGGAACTTGCCTATCACACTTCTGCTGAAACCAAAGCGGCTGAGCTCGCCAGACGTGGTGCGGTTGGCCAGATCCTGATGTGGGATCGTCAGGAACAAGTAGACTATGATTGGGATGACTACTACGCTGAGTACCCGTCAGGGCCGTCGTTATCCTGGATCAACGATGCCGGCGAGGCGTCCGGTCATTTTCCCCAACGCCGCGGGTTTGCTGATATAAGCCCGGCCTCCGCTGAAAAATTATTCGCCGACTCACCAATTAGTTTTGAAGACGCGCTGGATGCTGCCGAGGAATTCAGGCCTATGCCGACTGCGCTGGGCATCGAGGCAACGCTGTATCAGAAAGCCGGTCACGAGCGCTACGATAGCCCGAATGTGGTCGCAATATTGCCCGGCAGCGACCCAGAGCTGGCCGATGAGTACGTTGTGTTTTCATCGCACCTGGATCATATCGGTACCAAAGAGGGCGATGATGAAGACCTGATCTACAACGGCTTCTACGACAATGCCGTGGGTATTGCTGTGATGCTTGAATCGGCAAGGGCACTGTCACAGTTAAGTCATGCGCCGCGCCGATCAATCGTTTTTCTCGCCGTTACGGGCGAGGAGGACGGTCTTTTCGGATCCGACTACTTCGTTCAAAACCCGACAGTTCCGCAAGGGTCTATTGTGGCGAACGTCAATGTCGACATGCCCGTGATCATATATCCAATGAGCACGATGACCGTTTACGGTTTCGAAAGCTCGACGCTTGGACCACCAACCGCCGAAGAGGTCGCGCTTGAAGGATTCGAGATCCGACCGGATGCGTTTCCAGAGGAAAACTATATCGGGCGCAGTGATCAGTACTCTTTCGCTACTCAGGGCATACCATTCGTGTACCTGGCAGAAGGCGTCGAGTCGTCAGACCCTGATATCGATGGTATGGCGCTCGCTATTGCGTTTGAAGAAAATCATTACCATCAGGTATCTGATGACCTGTCGCAGCCGCTCCACTGGGAGTCGATGGAGCGCTTCATCCGGGTTTCAGCCCGCGTTACTCGACGTATCGCGATGGATGACAACGCGCCTGTTTGGGTCGAGGGCGACTTTTTCGGGGATACCTTCGGTCCGTAATTCGCTAGAATTGCTTCTCTATCGATTCTTACAAGGAATTGCTGGAGATGAGCAAGCTCTCTGCATTCAACTTTCAAGATTGGATTGAAGAACACCGGCATCTCTTGAAGCCGCCAGTTGGTAATCAACAGATCTGGGAAGATACCGACATGATGGTGACCGTAGTCGGAGGACCCAACCAGCGTACGGATTTTCATGACGATCCGGTCGAGGAGTTCTTCTACCAGCTCGAAGGCGACATGGTTCTCAAGGTGTTTGACGATGGGAAATTCTCAGACGTCGTTATCCGCGAGGGCGATGTATTCTTTCTGCCCAAGCACGTGCGCCATTCCCCGCAGCGGCCCATGGCCGGCAGTGTAGGGCTGGTTATTGAGCCCAAGCGACCGGATGGACTAAAGGATGCCTTCGAGTGGTACTGCTTCGATTGCGGTAGCCTCGTGCACCGCGTGGAAGTCCTCTTGAAGTCCATCGTTCGTGATCTGCCGCCGTTATACCAAGCGTTTTACGCTGATGAGGCTGCAAGAACCTGTCCTGATTGTGGTGCGATGCATCCGGGCAAAGAACCGCCCGAAGGCTGGGTTACCTTGCCGCCGAAAAGCGCCAGCTGACATGGAGTACCAGCCAACACTCGAGTATGCGCAAGCGCAGGACGCAGCGGATCCGCTTCGCGGGTTTCGCGACCAGTTTCACTTTCCTTCGTTGGGAACCGACGAGCTCGTTTACTTCACTGGACATTCCCTGGGGCTGCAGCCGAAAACAGTGCGCGCGGCCGTCGAATTGGAGCTCAATGAGTGGGCCGATTATGGTGTTGAAGGACACTTTCTCTCGACCAATCCCTGGTACAGCTATCACGAATTGCTGACACCGGCGATGGCTGAAATCGTCGGTGCGAACGAGTCGGAAGTCGTCTGCATGAATTCGTTGACGACCAATATTCATCTGTTGTTCGTATCTTTCTATCGCCCGACGAAGCAGCGCTACAAGATCATCAGTGAAGCAAAGATGTTTCCGTCGGACCGCTACTTGCTTGAGACTCAGGCACAGTTTCACGGCTTCGATTCTGACGATGCCATTATCGAAGTGGCACCAAGAGACGGTGAGCGGGTTATTCGACACGAAGACATTCTGGCGGCTATAGATGAGCACGCTGATGAAGTGGCCTTGGTGTTCTTCGGCGGCGTTAACTTCTTTACCGGGCAACTATTCGATATGCAGGGTCTCACGAAAGCCGCCCATGCTGTAGGCGCAGTCGCGGGCTTCGATCTAGCACACGCTGCCGGTAATGTGCCCTTGGCCTTGCACGAATGGGATGTCGACTTCGCAGCGTGGTGTTCCTATAAGTACCTGAATTCCAGTCCGGGTAATGTCGGTGGCATATTTGTGCACGAGCGCCACGGCAAGAATTTCGATCTGCCGCGTTTTGGCGGTTGGTGGGGGCACGACAAGAGCACGCGTTTCGAGATGAAGAACGGCTTCCAGCCAATGGAAGGCGCAGAGGGCTGGCAGCTTAGCAATGTGCCGATACTCGGCATGGCAGCGATGAAGGCGTCGCTGGATGTTTTCGCGGAGGCCGGCATGCCGGCGCTGCGGGACAAAAGCGAAAAGCTGACGGGCTACCTCGAGTACACAATCGGCTTGCTCGCCGAAGAATTCCCAAGTGCCAAAATCGCAATTTTCACGCCAAGCGATCCCGCGCAACGCGGCTGCCAGATTTCGATTGACGTTGCTGGTCGAGAAAGAAAACTATTTGACGACATGATTGCAGCCGGGCTAATTGCCGATTTTCGTGAGCCTTGCATCATTCGCATGGCTCCCGTGCCGCTCTATAACTCGTTTGAAGACGTATATCGATTCGGCAAGATCATGCGCGGGCTGTTAGCCGATGGAGAGACTTAGATGAGCCGCGGTTCCTGCACAGTGGTGGGCGGTGGACCCGTCGGTACGTTGCTTGCAATCTCGCTGGCACGGCATGGCTATAAGGTCGGGCTTTACGAAGGACGGCCAGATTCCAGAAAGACCAGCATCTACCAGGGAAAGTCGATCAACATCGCATTATCGGATCGGGGTTGGACCTCGCTCGAGAAAATCGGCATTGGATCCGACGCGAAGAGTCAGTCCATTCCTATGTATCACCGGGCGGTACACGGGCTCGATGGTGAGCTCAGTTCCTTGCCCTATGGTCAGGCAGGCGATGCTATCTGGTCGGTATCGCGCAGTGGCATCAACGAGCAGCTGCTTGATATCGCTGACGCAGAAGCGAATATCACAATCTTTTTCGAGCATCGCCTGGTCGATCTGAACTTCGATACGGCCACAACAACTTTCCAGCATAAGGACGAGCCCGTTCTTACTGTCGAGGCAGACTTTCTGTTCGGTGCAGATGGGGCTAATTCCAAGGTGCGCAGGCTCGCGCATAACCTGCCGCGCTTCAGTTACGGCCAGACGTATATGCCGCAGTCGTACATTGAACTGAATGTTCCGGCCAATGCAGACGGTTCGCACCGGCTGGAGAAGAATGCGCTGCACATCTGGCCGCGCAAGGACTTCATGCTGATCGCGCTGCCGAACCCGGATGGAACGTTTACCTGTACGCTGTTTATGAATTACGAGGGAGATCCGTCCTTCGAGTCATTGCAGGATCGAGCTAAGGTCGGAGAATTTTTTGAATCGAACTTCAGTGACGCTATGCCGCTGCTGGAGGAACCGGTTGAAACATTCCTCCAGAGAAAGGCGGCACCGTTATTCCTCGTGCAGGTGTTCCCATGGTCGTTTAATCGGAAAGTTGGTCTGATCGGTGACGCAGCACATGCCATCGTGCCTTTCTATGGGCAGGGCATGAACTGTGGGTTTGAGGATTGTGCGGAGCTGGATGCGCTAATCAGTCAGTACGATCATGATTGGGACGCTATCTTTCCGGCCTACGAGAATGCTCGAAAACCCAATGGCGATGCGATTGCTGAGTTGTCGAAGCGCAATTTCGTCGAAATGAGTGACTTGTCGGGTGACAGCCTGTTCCAGCTACGCAAGAAAATTGAGGCGAAATTCAGTCAGCTGCACCCTGAGATATGGACGCCGCTGTACTCAATGGTGACATTTTCGCCAAATGTACCGTATTCGGAAGCGCTCAGAATTGGCGACGAACAGAACGCGATAATGGATAAGATCATGGCTATGCCTGAAATCGAAACTACCTGGGACGAGCAATCCGTTATGGATCGCTTGTCTGAGCTGGCGACAGAGTCTTTTGGAGAAACAAAGTGACAGATACGCCGAAAAATTTCCGGGAGCTCGAGGAGAGCATTCATACCGATCTGAACGATCGTATGAGCTACTCGCAATATTTGCACCTGCCCCAGATTCTGAATGCGCAACATCTACTGTCGGATGAACACGATGAAATGCTGTTTGTCATTATTCATCAGGCTAGCGAATTGTGGTTGAAACTTGCGGGTCACGAAGTTGAGTCCGCCATTCGTAATGTGCGGGAGAATGACTTCCGGCATGCATTCAAGGTAATCGCGCGAGTCAAGCTGATACTGATGCAACTAACGCAGTCCTGGTCGATTCTGTCGACGATGACTCCGGTCGATTACCTGAAGTTTCGTGACAAACTCGGCCCGGCTTCTGGCTTTCAGTCTCACTGCTATCGCAAACTTGAGTTCCTGTTGGGTAACAAGAACGCGAAACTTATCGAGGTTCATCGTCATGACGCCGCAGCCTACGACGAGCTATCCCGGGTACTAAACGAGCCAAGTCTGTATGACGTTGTTATCCAAAATCTCAGCGATGTCGGTCACGACATTAACGCCTCGAAACTAGAACGAGATTTCAGCTTACCCTATGAGTCTGACGATTCGGTGCAGGCGGCCTGGCTTTCCATATACAGTAATCCGGAGAAAAACTTCGAACTCTATGAGTTAGCTGAAAAATTGGTGGATATTGAAGACGCTTTCCAAAACTGGCGTTTCAAACATATGTACACCGTGCAACGGATTATCGGCAGCCGTCCCGGGACAGGGGGTTCGTCCGGAGTGCCGTTTCTGAAGAAGGCAATTGATACCAGCTTCTTCCCGGAATTGTTTGCTATTCGATCGGAGCTTTAGGCGCTGCCTTAAACGATCGAGAAGCTGTGCGAGACGTTCTTCGTAATCATATAGTGGTGCAAGCCTTCGGTGCCGCCTTCGCGACCGTAACCACTGGACTTAACGCCGCCAAACGGTGTTTCGGGCAGCGATGCTTCCAGTGTGTTGATCGACAGGTTGCCGGCTTCAACGCCTTCAACCATACGATCCACGTAATCGGCCCGATTTGTAAAACCATAGGCAGCAAGGCCGTAGGGAACCGAATTGGCCTTCTCGATAGCTTCTTCTAATGATGCGACGGGGTTGATGACGGCGAGCGGGCCAAATGGTTCTTCCTGCATGACCCGCGCCGAATCAGGCACATTTGCCAGCACCGTAGGCTCGAAGAAATATCCCTTACCATCGACTGGATTGCCGCCGGTTTTCACGTCGGCACCCTGTGCACGCGCGTCGTCTACCAGCTCCGTCAGTGCGGCTATGCGGCGATCATTTGCCAGAGGTCCCATCTCGACGCCGGCGTCGAAGCCGTTGCCTACCACCGTTTTTGCCGCGCGGCGCACAAAGAGCTCGGTGTATTTGTCGAAAATACTTTCATGTACAAAAAAGCGGGTAGGGGACGTACAAACCTGTCCCGCATTTCGCATTTTACGTATCGCTCCGGAAATAGCAGCCGTCTCGATGTCGGTGTCTTCGCAAACGATCACAGGTGCATGTCCGCCAAGCTCCATTAGGACTGGCGTCATGTGTTGCGAAGCCAGGGTCGTCAAATGCCTGCCGACAGCCGTGGAACCGGTGAACGCCACCATTCGCACCTGTTCATGCTGAATCAGATGGTTCGATATTTCCGCCGGTGTACCAAAAACCAGATTCAAGACGCCCGGCGGCAGCCCGGCTTCCTGCAATGCTCTCGCGATGTGCAAAGCGCCCGCCGGAGTTTCCTCAGCGGCCTTCAGAATGATCGAACAACCGGATGCAACCGCGCCGGCAATCTTGCGGCACGGCTGGCTCATAGGGAAATTCCACGGCGAGAATCCGGCAACAATACCGATCGGTTGGTGGTGCACGATATAGCGGATTCCGGGTGCACTCGGAATGACCCGACCGTAGGTTCGCGTGGCTTCACCTGCATCCCACTCGAGAAACTCGCAGCCGCGAATAACTTCCAGTTGTGCCTGACTAAACGGCTTGCCGTGCTCCATGGTGATAGCAGTAGCAATCTCGTCCTGTCGCTCGCGCATGATCGCTGCGGCCTTGCAAAGGACCTGGGCCCGCTCCGCGGGTGCGGTCTTGCTCCAGATCTCGAAGCCCGCCGCTGCGGCCGAAATCGCATCATCAAGGTCGTTTGGGCCCGCATGGGGAAGTCGCCCGATCTCTTCCTCGGTGGCCGGGTTCACGACCGGCAAGTCTTCGGCCGTGTTGCGCCATTCGCCGTTGATATAAAGCTGCAGATCCGGGTATTTGCTCATTGTTGTTCTGTCTCAGAAAATGATGTTTTGCGACGCCTGTTCCAGACAACTGACGACGCTCATGGCTGCCAGCGCAGAGCTTCGCGGGTTCTCTGCAAGAGAGTGTCCCCTTATCGCAAAAGAAAAACTACCAAATTCACCTGTCGCTTCAATCTCGTGAATATTCTCGGTGACGTCTGCATCGGCGATCAATTCAACCTGGGTTAGCTCGAAGCCAATGCCGGCGAGCGCGACGGCCGCGGCAACATTGGCATTCTTCGGATACTGGGTCGCGGCGTCGCGTGCCGAGCCCGAGAAATGTGTCGCGGCACCACTGCGCAGCGCATCGAGATCGATACGTGACTCAGCCGGCGACCCTTTCCAGCTTTGCGGCGGCTTGCGGCCGATGTAAGTCACGCTTGTCAGCGAGCCAACCCGCGCGGCGCGCAGGCAATCCAGGGCACCAATCGCACCGCTGGCCAACCGCAGCTTGCTGCCGCCCGTTGCAGCTGCTTGTTGCAATTCGTTGTAAAGATTCTGATCGGCGAGCGCACCAATGGAAACCGTCGTCAGATCAATGCCGCCACGCAGGATGTCGGCGCCGTAAGCAAGTAATGCCGAGTGCCCAGCGCAGTCAACAACGTGTTCTGTCTCGTTTGGAAGATCGGCAACCGTGGAGACGCGCAATTCGCCGTCGCCACTGTCTTCTGCTACTCGCTGTGGCCTAAGTAACAGGGCGGTGATCTCATGACCGTGTTCGACTGCCTTATCACGGGCGTAGCGACTGATGGCCCCGTCGCCAATGATCCCCAGTTTCATGCGCTTCTCCATTTAAGCCGTATAATCGTTGTCATAGCCAATAACCTGCATCCGGGAATTTATCATAGCCAGCAAATACTCTAAGCACGACGCCAAGGACTACGCCCGCGAAAATATGCGCGGTATCTGGGCAGCTGCCTTGAATCCGTTCAATAAAGATCTGTCGCTCAACGAAGCCGGTTTGCGGGCCAACATCCGGCATTGGATTGATGATCTCGATATCAAGGGTCTGTTTATCGCAGGCAAACAAGGCGAATACTTTTCAATGAGCATTGCCGAGCGCAAACGAAACTTTGAGATTGCGGTTGACGAGTGCGCGGGAAAGGCAGGAGTGATCGTTTCAGTGTCCGACCAGAACCTAGATACCGCGTTGGATCTGGCGCAGCATGCGCAAGACTGTGGTGCGGATTACATCGTAGTGCACGCCCCGGTATTGAGCTTTATCCACGACCGCAGTGAGGTCCTGTACCAGTACTACAAGGCATTTTGTGATCGCCTCGATATTGGTATCGCAATGTGGAGCCACCCGGACTCTGGCTACCTGATGCAGCCTGAGGAGTGTGCACGCATCGCCGAGCTACCGAATATTGTCGCGATTAAGTATTCGGTACCGCGCGAAATGTATGTGCAACTTAGCAAAATGATCGGCGATAAAATCCAGGTATCGACGTCAGCGGAAGACGATTGGCTGGACAACATCGAGGAACTGGGTTGGCAGCTCTACCTCTGTTCATCACCGCCGTACCATCTGCAGACCAAGAACGACAAGCGCATGGACGAATACACGCGCCTCGCATTCGCCGGCAAGTTTGCAGAGGCGCGCAAGGTCCGCGACAGCCTTAATCCCGTACGCGAAGCGATGTTGCGGTCGAAGCCTGCAGACAAACCGCAGGCCTTCGGCAAGTACTGGCAAGAATTACTCGGGCAGGTTGGGGGCCATGTGCGAGCGCCCATGCTAGAGCTGACCGACGCCGAAAAAGCACTGATTCAAGAAGCGTTCGAGACCAGCGGTTTGCAGTAGCTTCTAGTCGCGTGTTCCCGGGCAGGCCATCGCTTCACCTTGCGTCTCTGGAATTTGCGCGAGGTTATCGGCGTCAACGACGGGGTCCGACCAGTCGTCTCCCCAAATGCATTCCCAGTAATAGCTGCGCCGAAAATAAAACTCCCAGGCGGCTTTGCGCCGTTGAAAAAATGGCACGCCATAGAGTCGCTGCATGGCCTCAAGTTCACGAGAATAGCGAAGCGGCCCGGCATCTACCGGGTCATGACCCATCTCGATAATGAGTCGCGCGATCCGTTCCTTTGCCTCGTTGTCGTCTGCTGTCATCGGAATTGTCACGGGACCACCGACGACACCCGGGTCATCGATAACGTAACTGGCTTGCAGCGCGAAAGACTTCATAACACTCGCGCCAGGATTCCATTCCTGGATCATCTCGGCGCTGGATGTTTCGAGCATCGGGACGTAGTAGCCGTCCTCTCCCTGCTCGTGTGGGAAAGAAATATCGATGACAATCTTGCCGTCCAGCGATCCAAGCTTCTGCGCGACAGTCTCCATGGCGGGCCAACCTACTGCAAGGATGACAATGTCTCCGGCCTGCGCAGCGTCCTTCTGGTTAGTGACGCGGGAGTTGCCACCGGTTTGCGCCAGCACGCCCTGTGCCTTGTCGCCTTCAGGTTTTCGAGAGCCGTACACCACTTCATAGCCGAGTTCCGCCAACTTGGGGCCGAGCGAGTCGCCCATGTCACCCGTGCCGATAATTGCGATCACTTCTTTGGTATCCGAAGTAAATGCAAGACCGGGGAGTGTGCAAAGGATCGCAGTAATAATCAGGATTTGCTTTTTCATGGTTAACTCATTTCTCCGATGGCTCGATAGGCTTGGCCGACGGCAGCTTCGAGCATAGCGCTGCCTGCGGCGTCTGAATTCGCAATGGTAATGCGACCGAAGGGCTGGCGGCTTCGCACGGTAACGTCGTCTCCGTAGCCAATATCGTCCGCGCCCCAGGCGTAACCGTGCGCCCAGCGATTCACAGTTATGCCGGCGATATCCCGCGCCGGATCGAAGTCGCCGCCGGAGAGCAGGCTGGTCAACTGTTCCCGGATCTTGCGTTCCATTACTTCGAAGGGTGTCGACAATAACTCAGTTCGACCTACGCGCAAATGTTGTCGCATTGGCAGGTCCTGACCGTTGGCGTGCGGGAAGCGCTCCATGTGGACGATCATCGGCGAGTCAGGGTCGTCGGTCCATTTCTGGCCGCCAAAACTGACCGGGAAATCCAGCATCAGCACGGGGTGGTAAAGCCCCGACGCCGTGGCACCACCAATGCCCAGCTGCTTCCAAGCGCGCCAGTTGTTCAGCGCGACGCTGGTGTAAAGGATCGGGCTGCGGATCGACTTGCTTAGTGCCGCGCGCTGTTCCTCAGGCATCTCTGGACACATCGCAGGAATAATGTTGTTAAAGCAAGCCAGCACACAACGTTTGCCTCGGACGCGACTGGCCTGGCCATTTCGGACGTAATCGACAGCCACAGTTTTTGCAGACTTTGGATCACCATCGTGCTGGACGCGAACGGCGGTGCTGTTGAGCCGCAGCCGGACCGGCGAGGTCGTGACGTCGAGTTTGCTGTAGTCAAACGGCGCTGCAACGATATCCTCGAAGGTCGAACCAGGCGCAACGTCCGGAATCATATTGCGCACCATCATACGAGCCACGCTGGCATTGCCGTCCGGGAAATGATGGATGTACGGTTCCTGCTCGGTGTAACCCTCGACGCCTGCAGCCTGCGCACCAGGCAAGTTATTGTAGCCGACTCCGACTCCTGCTGGCGTCGAATCAATCCCCAAACCCATATCCAGCGTCAGATCCTGCAAAATCTTGAAGACTTCTGGCTCGTGAATATCGAGGATATCCTCCAGAAACTGGCGATAGCTTACCGAGTACATGTACTCGTACCGTTTTCGCTCAGACATATCGAGCTGGTTTTCAGTTGTGGTCAGCAGACGCAGGAATTCGCGCTGCGCTGCTGCGGATATCGGCATCTGCGCTACCAGCTCCTCTGCAGACAATTCGCTCTTGGAAAACGGAATGTATGACAGGCTGCCAAGGTGCCAGGGCAGCACCCGGTCGACGCCCCACTGTTCTTTGTCAAAATGAATGCCGACGCCAAGACCGTTGCGACGAAAAAAATCCTGGTCATAGGCTTCGCCGAGTTTTTCAATATCAATTCCAAGATCGTCGAGAAGTTTGCGGGCCGCCTTCGGGTAGAAGTTCGGTTCCTGGATTGACTGGCTGCCGCCGTAGCCAAGCCAGGTCTGGCCGCTGACCTGAAACTCATTGCGCTTGGCGTGGCCACCGAAGTCGTCGTGGTTGTCCAGCAGCAAGACGCGACCATCCGGGTGTTCTTCGAGATAAAAATGCGCTGCCGCCAGTCCGCTCAGCCCTGCACCGACAACGATAAGGTCGTAGACATCGGCATCCGGTTCGGTGATGTTGCCCCAGTCCCGCTTGCCTTCTCGCGCGAGTGCATGGCCGACGTCAAAAGAGCCGTCGTGGTCGCCGCGCATACCCGTCAGTGACGGTGGATAGTAAAGCTGGCCGGCGTCTTCGGCGGCGAGTACCTCGGCGGCGAAGGCGGGGCTGGGCAAAAACGACGCGGCCGCTGCGGCGCCGAAACCATGCAGCACATCGCGTCGAGTGATCGCTCGCTGCATACCTAAATCGTAGTCGTTGCGTTTTCCCATTGCCGAATTCCGGTTTCTCGATACGCCCGATACTAGCAATTTGAATAGTCGTTTTCTTTTTGGCCTGCCGGGGCGTAGAATCCTTGCCACTATGAACATTTCAGCCATACATCCTAGTACGCACACAGCCGCTTCTGACGTCGGTTGGAAGGGAGTACCTGTGCTTTAGCTGTTCCGCATTCCAATGCTGAATGGCTCATCGAACCATTCAGTTACCTGAAACCCTGTTTGGTTCGCCGATCAGGGTTTTTTGTTGCCCGAACAAAAGACCAGTAGTGAAGGAGGGCAGAAAAATGACGGAAGCAAAACGAAACGGTCG
>JBPCXZ010000227.1:0-2822 GCA_051008055.1 Woeseiaceae bacterium | reverse complement strand
CCCAAGCAGCTGCAGCAGATTCTGTTTGAGAAGCTCGAGTTGCCGGTCATCCGCAAAACACCGAAAGGCCAACCGTCTACCGCGGAAGATGTACTCGTAGAACTCGCCGACGAATACGACCTGCCGCGAGTCATCATCGACTATCGCAGCGTTAGCAAACTGAAGAGCACCTACACCGACAAGTTGCCGCTGCAAATTGCCGAGAGCACCGGACGTGTGCACACCTCCTACCACCAGGCCGTCGCCGCTACCGGCCGACTATCATCGACAGATCCGAATCTGCAGAACATCCCGATTCGCACGCCGGAAGGCCGTCGTATACGCCAGGCTTTTATCGCCCCGGAAAATTACTTGCTGCTGGCTGCCGACTATTCGCAAATCGAGCTGCGCATCATGGCGCACCTGTCGGCCGATAAGGGACTGCTCAAAGCGTTCGCCGCGGATCAGGACGTGCACCAGGCGACTGCGGCAGAAGTGTTTGAAATGGCGCTCGATGACGTGACCGCGGATCAACGCCGTTCAGCCAAAGCAATCAACTTTGGCTTGATGTACGGCATGTCAGCGTTCGGACTTGCCAAGCAACTGGGTATCTCGCGCGGACAGGCACAGGAGTATGTTGATCTCTACTTCGACCGTTATCCGGGCGTAAAAACGTACATGGATAACATCAGGGAAACGGCACGGGAACAGGGCTACGTCGAAACAGTATTCGGGCGACGCCTTTACCTGCCCGAGATCAATGCCAAGAACGTGAATCGTCGTCAGTATGCGGAGCGCACAGCGATCAACGCACCGATGCAGGGCACGGCTGCCGACATAATCAAACGTGCCATGATTGATGTGCAAAACTGGCTGGAGCAAGACAAGGCCGATGGTCGGGTCATCATGCAGGTTCACGATGAGCTCGTTTTCGAAGTCGAGCAAAGCGAAATCGACACGTTCGAAGAACAGGTCGTCGCCATCATGAGCGCGGCAGCGGAGTTATCTGTGCCACTACGAGTTGACGCAGGTCGCGGTGCGAACTGGGACGAAGCGCACTAAAACTTCATAAAATTCATTAATTTGCCACTTTCGTGGAACTTTAGAGTCAGTCCAGACTCTATATTCTCTGAGTGCACTATGTCACTTGCCTGTTTACCTCCCTAAACAGGTATGCATCTGGTGACCCCAAGCCAGTTGCTTCTTCACTTCCCCGGACACGGTTGTGTTCCGGGGATTTTTTATTCTGCTTTCGCGCCCAGGAACTCCTCGAGCTTTTGTCGCGCTTCGTCTTCGCCTTGTCGCTTGGTAGCCGAGAACGGTTGCACAGTGGCTCGGTCACCCACTTCCTTACGCACTTCGAGAACAGCAGTTGCCGCCTGGCCCCTCTTAAGTTTGTCTGCCTTGGTCAACAAAATATGGGTCGGCAAATCGACTTCGTCGGCAAACTGCATCATCGCGCGATCGTAGTCGGTCAGACGCCGCCGCATATCGACGATGAGCAGCAATCCCTGCAAACTCTGCCGGACCTGAAAGTACCCGGACAGCAGCTCGCCCCAATGATCACGCATGGCGCCAGACACCTTCGCAAAGCCATAGCCAGGCAGGTCAACGAGGCGTTGATCGTCGCGAAGAGCGAAGAAATTGACCAATTGGGTGCGCCCTGGGGTCTTGCTGGTACGGGCGAATTGGCGCCGATTTACAATAATATTGATCGCGCTCGACTTACCGGCATTGGAACGGCCCGCCACGGCAACCTCAACGCCCTCGTCCGCAGGGAACTGGTTCAACGCATTGGCGCTCTTTATGAATTTCGCGTTTGGATACAGCGACATGGGCGTATGCCTGGAAAATTACGTGTATAATTCTGCCCCACAGTCTGACGATTTCAGGGCCGGGCAGCAAGATAGAAAGCGGCATTGAGGCGCTTCGTCAACGACTAGGAATTTCAATCTAACGGTTAAAAAGACATGAAGATCACTATTGCTCGTTTATTCGTGCTCATCACACTCGTTTCACTGCAGGCGAATGCGTCCAGCCTGGTCGACGGCGATGCCGCGGAAGGCAAGAACAAGGCAGCCACCTGCAGTGCCTGTCATGGTGCAGAGGGCAACAGCTCTAATCCTGACTGGCCGAATATAGCCGGTCAGAATGCTAAGTATCTGGTGGCTCAGCTCAAAGCGTATCAGCCTGGCGAGAACGGCGAGCCTGCACTGCGCAGTAATCCGTTAATGACAAGTATGGCTATGCCTCTCTCGGACGAGGACATGCGCGATCTGGCCGTATACTTTGAGGGACTGCCTACCGCAGTCAATTCGGTCGCTGACGACGCCACCGTCGCCAGGGCGGAAGCTCTGTATCGTGGCGGAAATGAAGAGAACAAGGCATCCGCCTGCCTTGCCTGTCACGGCCCGACCGGACGAGGCAATCCGGCTGCAACTTATCCTGCATTGAATGGTCAACATGCGGCGTATACAGCCAAACAACTTCGCGATTATGCATCCGGTGCACGGCAATCCGACGGCAAAACCCGCATCATGCGTGATATCGCATCTCGACTGAGTAATGAAGACATTGAGGCCATAGCCTCATATCTACAAGGATTGAAATAGATGAAGAATTTGTTTTTTCTTGCAGCCGCGATGCTGCTCATCGCCTGTAGCAACGAAGAGCCTGCGCCAAGCGCTCCGGTAGAAGAACCGGCGGTATCGGTCGCTGAGACAGAAGAAACGCCTGCCGTAGAAGAGACGCCTGCCGAAGATGAAGTGCTGGAGGTCGTTGAAGAGTCCGCGTCGGACGCAGAGCCGGAAGATGAGGTCATTCTGCTGGCCCAGGCAGACACA
>JBPCXZ010000226.1:0-5268 GCA_051008055.1 Woeseiaceae bacterium | reverse complement strand
TGGCCAGGTTATAGAGCGCAATCGGACTCGCCGTTCCTGCATTTGTCGATACGTGCAACTTCCAGTCGCCGCTTCGGATCGAGCCCAGATTAACATTTGAAAATCCGTCCTCATGGAAGCTGAACAGCGCCTGGTGCAACGTCGAAGTATCCGCACCTGTCAGGTAAGGCCACATGTCGACGCCGTCTATCGTTCTGTCCGTCGGAACCATTACGCCTGCCAGGCCAGCGAGCGTTGGCAAAATATCAATGCTCATAGCCGGCTCGGAAACGTCGGTTCCGGCAGCGAGTTGCCCCGGCCATCGCATCAGTGCCGGCACTCGAATGCCGCCCTCCATTTGAGTACTCTTGCCACCGGACAATACGCCCGCGCTGCCGCCATCAATGCCGTACTCCAACCACGGCCCGTTATCGGAGATAAAAATAACTAATGTTTCATCGTCGATGCCGAGCTGTGTCAGCTTGGCCAGGACACGCCCGACACCTGCATCAATTTCTTCGACAACGTCTCCATAAAGACCGCGACCGGACGTTCCAGGAAAACCCGGTCCAGGATGTAGCGGTACGTGCGGGGCTGTCAGCGGCAAGTAAACAAAGAATGGTCCGGCGCTATTGTCATCAATAAACTGCAACGCGTTGTCGATCACTATTGTTCCGAACTGCGTCTGGTCCGAATTAAATTCAACGATCCGGTCGTCCTCTATCAATGGCAGGTTTGAATAGCCCATGCCACGAGAAAAAGAATTATTGGAGCCTGCGTAGCCCGTAAGAATGGCTCTGTCGCGAGCGGCCGTCAGTCTCGGGTCCTCACCAAACTCCTCAAAGGTACGAGGATGAAACGGCCACATGTTGTTCGAATAGGGAATGCCGAAGAACGTATCAAAACCGTGCTGGAGTGGCAGAAACTGAGCATGATCTCCCAGATGCCACTTGCCGAAAATTCCCGTGGCATAACCGCCGGAACGCATGATCTCACCAAGCGTTATCTCATTTGAGTGAATTCCGGTTGTGGCGCTTGGCGTGTGATTAGAACCAAGGCTCACTCGTTGCGCGTAGGACCCGGTCAGTAGCATGGCCCTGGACGGGCCGCACACGGGAGCGGTGTAAAAATCGGTAAACCGGATGCCCTCGGCGCTCAATTGATCAATATTTGGCGTCGCGATGTCGGTCGCGCCGTAGGACCCGACATCGCCGTAGCCTAAATCGTCAACGAAAATCAGGACGACGTTTGGTTTCGGCGGTGTTTGTGCAAGCGTATTCTGACTGAAGGTCAGGATGCCTAGTGCAATGATGATGATCCACGTTGTGACCCGTCGATTCATTGTTCGCGATTTGCCTGAAGCGTCCCCTTGGACTAGAAATACTGCAAGAAACAGACCGAAAATCGGATTTCTTTTCTATTCAGACAGTTATAGCGCTAACCGTTTGCATTTGATACCGCTTTTATAAATCGTGTAAAAGTTTTCGACGATCGATTGGTTATTCTTAAATTCTGCTTCCGCCGCATTCTTATCGAAGGTGATCGGCAAGTCTGAGCGCCAAGGCCGCAATGGTCAGCGTCGGCTGGTGAGCGCCACCCGTCGGAAAAACGCTCGCCCCGGCCAGGTAAAGATTATCAATGCCATGCACTTTGCAGTCAGGGTCAACCACTCCACTGTCAGGATCCTGACTCATTCGGCACGTCCCCATATGATGATGCGCCCGAGCAAAATTCATTGTTACTTTCACATCGCGGCAGCCTCTGGCATCCAGCAAAAGTTGCAATATTTCGTGAGCGCGATCGTGAGTTCGACGGTCAACGTCCGATAGTGCGAAGCGAACCTTCGGTACTGGATCGCCGAACATGTCTGTGTCGTTTTCGTCCAGCGTTACGCGACTATCGGCGTTGGGAAGTTGCTCAATTTCGGCAGACGCGCCAACCCAGTGCCCGAAATGCTCGCAATCGAATTCCGCCAACTGGCTGCCACTAAGTCCGGCGGCGACTCCCTCCACCAACGGGTCCCGATAATCCATGAACTCTATTTTTATGGCGCCCCTGTCTTGTCTTTCCTGCGACTCATACCAGTGCCTGCTCTCTAAGGTCGTAAAACCGACCCGTCCTGGAAAGACTTTGTCATCAACCATGCCGCCGGCAGCTGCGTACCAGTGCTCCATCAGGTTTCGCCCGAGCTGGTCTGACTGATTTCCAATATCAGATAATAAAAGTAGTCGAGCAGATTCGATTGCGTGCGCCGCCACGACATATGAACTGGCTTCAATAACGACTTCTTCACCCGCCAGGGTTGTAGCTCGCACCTGGCGTACCTGGTTCCTGTCATCGACATCAATGCGCCGCGCTACCGTATCTGTCAGGAGCTCGAGGTTTCCGCTTGCAAGCGCACGTTCAATATGAAAGTCGGCACTGTAACGAGCACCGATAGGGCAAGCATTGCATACAGCAAATGAGGCGCATTGCGGACGACCACCATAAGGCTGCGAGTTTCTCGCGTGATTGGTGAGGTCAAGGCTGATTCCCAGGCTCTCTGCAACCGGGATCCACGCCGCCTCGCCGTAGCGCGGCGGAAATCCCGCCATCGGAAGCGGTTGGCTGCGATGGGGATCCGTCGAATTGGGCGTACCCGAAACACCTATTTCCGTTTCGGCCCGGCAGTAGTAGGGTTCAAGCGTATCGTAATCAATCGGCCAGTCTTCACCGAGGCCCCAGCGTTCAGAAGAGTTAAAATCACTAGGCCAGAATCGGTTGATCATGCCGCCCCAGTGCAATGTCGACCCACCCACTCCCTTGATTCGCGAGTCATTCAGCGTGTACTCGTAGCCAAGATCCTGCCGCGACAAGTCGTGATAAGCGTCCCGCCCTTCGATAGCCCAAGGCCAGAGGTCCTTGCCGAGAATCTGATGGTGCTGGATTTGTTCGAGGCGCTTTCCGCGAGAGAATTTCTTGCCGGCCTCGACAACGATTACCTTCTTGCCTTGGCTTGCAGCCTCAGAAGCAACCAGTGCGCCTGCGACGCCGGACCCTATAACGCACAGATCGTAACCGCGTTTCTCTAGCATCCGGTGGTCGCCGGCTGACTCGCATAGGCGAATGTGCTACCACCCACTCCTGGCCAACTAGTGTAGCCACGACGACGCCACGGAACACCAGACGATCGGTAGAGCCGAATAAGGTGCGGAATGGTCGAGCTTTGCATACGGAGTGTTTCGCGGTGATCCAGCATTAGAAACTGCCGCACCTTTCGCGTCCGCCGACTTTGGCCGTGAGGCAACATATCCGCAACAATCTCATCACGTGCTTGCTGGTTCGCAGTCACAAACGATGTCTCTCCTTGTTGTTGCGCCAGGTCATCGGCGATATCGGCCAGATGACGGTAGTCGGCGCGCCAGTTGCTGTCAGCCGTAGTGCTTACCGTTAGCCTTTGAATCAGTTCCGTCCGGTCAACATCGTCAAGCAACACACCAAAATACGCTGCGATGAATTCGGCAATCGTATTCAGGGTGGCAGGATCAAAAGCCGAATCGTCAGGTTCGCCTGTAACGTGCCTGTTGTTGGCCATGCCAGACCAACGCCTGTACCCGGCAATTCCAAGAAGTCCGGCACCGGCCAGCGCCAACATCCGTCTCCTCGAATACTTACGATCGCTCATTTACGCAATGCTCATTAGTCTGTCTATAGCCAGCGTGACGATATGTAATCTTTTCATAGAAGTCTATGTAACAGATACCAGAAAGTCCTTCGTCCGCCTAAAACTCCGTCAACCCCTTCGGATTCGGCATAAACAGCTTAAACCGATGAAACCCGAAATCCACGTAAGACTCTTAGATGGATACATCGGTGAGGATCACTGTTTCTGTATTCAATCAAGCGCGATCGTCAAACCTCGAATTAAACGTTCAATTTCATCGTGCGTCGTATAGTGCAGAAACGACATCCTGATGACGCCCGGGTCCTCGCTAATGTTCATTTCGTTGAGTTGCCTGACGCCGTCAAAATCACCTGACGCAGCCATCAGCTTTTGCTTCTCCAGCTCCGCCACCACCGCCGGAACCGGCTTTTCGAGTGGCAGAATTGTAATCGTTGACTCCCTGATGCCGGGGTTATCGGGGCCGACAATGCGTACATCGCTGCGAGCTCTAAGGAAGTCGAGCAAGGTCGTCATTAGTGCGTTTTCATGGTCTGAAAATAACTGGCGTAGCTTCTTACCCTTGACCGCACTTGGCGGAGCGTCGTCAAAATGATGGGCGTATACAGCATCGAGATAATCAGCGACGCCGGCTGCGCCTGCTATTTGTGCGTGATCCGGACCCGCGGGCGTGAGTTTATAGTGGCATTCGTCGTTATTGTAATAATGCGATTGATTGGTCATCTGACTCATCAGCGCCCGCTTCACAAACATTGCGCCGAGATGCGGACCCCAGGTCTTGTAGAGCGAAAAGAAATAAATGTCCGCATTCAACTCCTGAATGTCAGGCAAGCCATGCGGCGCGTAGGAAACTCCATCAACTGCGACGATGGCGCCGACCTCATGCGCCTTGGCCGCGATTTCCTGTACCGGGTTGATGTGCGCAACAACATTGGACGCGTGCGGGAATGCAATTAGCCGAGTCCGAGCGGTGATGATTTCGTCAAGATCAGCCGCGGACAACTGCCCGGTTTTGTCATCTATGTGCCAGTCGCGAACCACAATGCCGTGATTTTCCAGGCGGCGCCAGGCGCCGGAGTTCGCCTCATGGTTTTGACAGGAAACAACAATCTCATCACCGTCTTGCCACATTGGGCGAAGCGCCTGGGCCAGCACATAGACATTCTGTGAGGTTGACGGCCCGAAGTTAAGTTCGTCTTCTTCGATATTCAGATAGGCCGCTATACGTCGGTACGATTCGTCCATCCGTTCGCCGGCTTCGGTTGAGGCCGGATAGGGATAGTAAGGCTGGACTTTCGTTTGCGTGTAAAACGTCAGCAATCGATCGATCACCTGCTGGCACATATACGAGCCGCCCGCATTTTCAAAAAACGCCCAACCATCCAGCGAGGGTTCGCGAAAGGCTGGAAATTGCGATCGTATGAAATCGGTATCGAGTGTCATGTCGGGTTATGCATCCCACCAATTGCCGTCTGGGTCGCCTGGCCAGAGGCCCAGAAATGGTCCATGAGACTGATACCCGACAAGCCGCCTGATCTGATCCGGATAACTATCCACGACCTCTCTTGGCAACATCAAATAGTGGTTCGTTTCCTGGCGCACCCAACCCAGGCTATAAGAAACAAACA